>NZ_CALKTL010000060.1 GCF_937997405.1 uncultured Campylobacter sp.
CACGATATCCTTCAGCTGCATCACCTCGCGCCACAGCACGTCCTGCACCTGAGCCCGTAATCGATAGCGAGAAAAATGCCTGTCCCATCGCAGAAATCCAAACCATCGGATCTGCTAGCTTAGTAAAATCGGCGCCGAAAAGAAAGGCATATCCGCCTGTAGCGCCTTGCAGTGTCGCAACCCTAATTGCCAAAATTGCAAATAGCACGAAAAATAGCGGCATCATAATTTTATTCGTTTTTTCGATGCTTTTAGCGCCGAAAAACAGCGTCAACAACGTGCCTGCGACGATTATGCAGTGATAAGGCACCACGGAGTAGGGCGTCAGGGCAAAAGAGTTGAACCACGTATCGGTATTTTCACTCATTAGCGAGCCGTCTATGGCTTGAACTAGCGCTTTTAGAACGTAGGCGATGATGACGGCATAGCCTACCGCGATACACATCGAACCGGCAAGTGGTAGCCAGCCGATAACCTTACCGATAGCGCCAAGTCCGCGGCTTTTCCACGCGTATTCGTATGAGCCCAGCGTGCCTGTTTTGGCGCGGCGACCGATCGCGTATTCGGCGCTTAGGCCTACGTATGAAAACAGCGCTACGAAAAAAACGTAAATTAGCAAAAATGCACCGCCGCCGTTTGTGCCGAGTTTATAAGGGAAGCCCCAGACATTTGCCATACCTACGGCGGAGCCCACGCAAGCGATGATAAAAGCCCAACGCGATGAGAATTTGTGTTTTGTCATAAAGTCATCCGTGCAAAAAATTTTCGTTATGGTAGCAAAAAGGAATTTAAGATTTATTTATGCGGAATTTTAAGGCGTGCCGATTTGATTACTTAGGAATTTTTAGAATTTAAAATCGCGAAGTTTTAAAGCAAGATTGGCGAAATTTTATGATCAAAATCGATAGAGTTAATTCTGCGATACTGCGCGGTAAAATTTTATCTTTATAATTTTAGAATTTTGCGCTTAGGCTTTGGCTTTAAAATTCGCTTGGTCTGGGCTTGTAGCTGGGCTTGATATTTAAGTTAGCCGAGAAATTTAGATCAATTGAAATTTTAAAATTCCGCGAAATTTTGAAATTTTTAAAATCTACGATCTCGCAAAATTTAAAAATAGGCTCATCAAGAAATTCTATCTAGCATTGTTCTGGCAGAATTTTCGTGGTAGATTTCGCCTTTCGTTTGTAATATGACGAGGACTTATAAATAGCACTTTATGGCGCTCTGAAGGGCGGCGGGCATTCCTCTACCCGCTATTAGGGCATCTATACGGGAGCGGCGAATAAATTTTGCCCTATATGGGGATTGGGAGCGTCGCAAGCGGCAGCATGTTTGAAATTTCCGGCACGCAGCATTGCAGAGTGAAATTTATTAACCCGCACTTTGGCTTAGTTATTTTTCTCAGCTTCTTCATTTTCTTGCGGCTGCGCGACTGCTTTTTTGATCGCTTTTACGAGCGAGACCCTAGTGCCGTCCATTCGCAGCACTTCATAGTCGCAGTTTTCATCGCTTATTTTATCGCCGATTTCAGGTAGGCTGCCGAAGAGGTTAAAGACGTAGCCGCCAATCGTTAGCTGCTCGGTCTCCTCGTCGAAGTCGATGCCCATCACCTCCTCGACGCCCTCGATCTCGAAGCGGCCTCTAAACTCAAAGGTGTTCTCGTCGATACATTTAAAATTTTGTGCATTCGCGTCGTGCTCGTCGTTGATGTCGCCAAAAATTTCTTCTATTATATCTTCCATCGTCAAAAATCCCGCCGTGCCGCCGTATTCGTCGATGACGAGCGCGGCAAAAATGCGCTGCTTATTCATCATCGGTAAAATTTTAGAGATCGGGCTGTTTTCAGGCACGATGATGAGCTTGCGCACGATCTTATCGAAGCTTTTATCTCCCTTTTGTTGGATGATGTCACGGATATGGATGAGACCTAGGACGTTGTCTTTGCTGCCGTCGATATATGGGAAGCGCGTAAATTTCGACTGCAAGACGGTCGCGTAGTTTTCATCGTAGCTTTTTTGCTTATTTAGGCAAACTAGATCGCGCCTCGGTGTCATTATCTCTTTGGCGACCGTGTCGCTAAAATCGACGGCGTTTTTGATGATCTCGGTCTCTAGGCTATCGAGCACGCCTCCTTTTAGGCTCTCGCTTGCGATGATTTTGATCTCCTCGTCAGAAAGCGCGAGCTCGCTCTCTTTGGCGGGCTTTACGCCGATGATTTTAAGCGATACGGCAGCGATGAAGTCAAACGCCTTGATAATCGGAAAAAACATAATCCAAAAAATATGAAGCGGCCTGGAGATGAAAAGCACGATCTTCTCGGTTTTAGCAATAGCGATGGATTTTGGCACTAGCTCGCCAAGCACGACGTGAAATAACGTAACGAGCGTAAAAGATATGACGAAAGCGATCGTATGCGCCGCCGCTCCGCCGCCTATGCCGATGGATCTTAGTGGCAGCTCGATCAGTCTCGATACCGCGGGCTCACCGATCCAGCCGAGGGCGAGCGAGCTTATCGTAATGCCTAGCTGTGTGGCGCTGAGATAGGTGTCTAGGGAGTTTGAAATTTTAAAAGCGAGCTTTGCGTTTGGAATTTTATCCTTGATAAGCTCTTCGAGGCGAGACTTTCTTACTTTGACGATTGAGAATTCCGAAAGAACAAAAAAAGCATTCATAAAGATGAATACAAAAGCTAAAACTAACATTAAAACCGAACTGTCCGTGTCCAAATTTCTTATCCTTTGAAATTTAAAAATAAATATTTATGATTATATCTAAAAACACTTTAAAATCCAAAAGATATGGAAAATGCCTCGCGCCCGCTTGTAGAATTCTGCCGTAATTTAAAATTTCGTACTGCGGCAGGCCTTTGTCGCGGCGAGATTTTATCGCAATAGAGCTACAGCGCTGCGGCGGATAATCCTAGCGCCGCGCGCAAGCCCATTAAGAAATTTAAATGCGACGATAAAACCTGCTACTTAAAAAAACCTCAGCGCGCAAGCTCTTGCGAAATTTTAAATCGCAAGACTATCTATTTCTTGTGGCAGCCTCGTAAAGCGGCAAGACTTTCGGCATCACCTCTTTTAGATCGGCGATGCGATCGTCGTTTGAAGGGTGCGTGGACATAAATTTAAGCGGATGGCTCTCATTTAGCTTATTCATCTTCTCCCAGACGTTTATCGCCGCTCGCGGGTCGTATCCTGCGCGCGCCATCAGCTCGACACCCATCAGATCGGCCTCCGTCTCATGTGTGCGCGAAAACGGCAGCGTGAATGTGTACTGCGCCGCCATGTTCAAAGCCGCCGAGCCCAGATCTCCAAGCCCCGCTGCAGAGCTTGCTACGGCGATACCGACATCTTTCATCTGTTCAGTCGAGGCTCGCTCGCGGCTGTGTTCGCGCAGTGCGTGCGACATCTCGTGCCCCAAAATAGCAGCTAACTCGGCATCGGTAAGCTTAAGCTTCTCAATGATGCCCGTATATACTACGATGCGACCGCCAGGCATACACCAAGCATTGATCGTAGGGTCGTTGATGACGTTTACCTGCCAGTTCCATTTCAGTGCGTCTTTGCGAAATGCGCCGACTTGAGCGATTAGGCGCCTCGAGATGCCTCTAACGCGATCAGTTAGCTTTTTATCGGTATTTAGGACATGTTTGGCGTTTGCTTGGGCGGTAATCTGCCTGTAGGCAAGCGCGGCACTTTGATCCATTTCAGCTTCGCTTACGGTGATGAATTGCGAGCGGTCGATGCCTACGGCGCCGCCTTGCGTGGTGCTCGCGCAGCCGGTAAAAATCATCATCGCAGCAAAGGATATTAAAAGAGCTAATTTTTTCATCTTTTCTCCTTGGAATTTTGCGGCGATTTTAGCGAAATTTGATTAAATTTTTAGAATTTTATTTTGGATTGCCGGATTTTGCAGGCGCGATCTATTTGGAATTTGCCGTAAAATTTAAGGACGCCCGTCGCCTTTAAAATAGAATTGGGCCTTGTAATTTAGCGATAAAATTTAGCGGTGATTTCGCAGAATTTTATCGTGGCGTAAACTAGGCATTGCTGTGTGAAAGTAGTGATCTTATCTAAGCGCGGCGCTGCATAAACAAGGTGCCTCTACGCCTAAATAGAGCAGAGATTGGGCCGCGGTTTTAAATTTATGCTGCGTAGGCTACGATAAATTCGGCGAAATTTTATTTGCACTAAGCGCTCAGTTCGGGCGGATAGGAGCAATTTGAAATTTGCACAATCAAATCGCGTGATAAAATGGGCTCGGATGTCGCTATGATTTGAGATGAGCCGCGCTAGTATTTTGTGCGCATAAATTCTAATTATTAACTTGGCAAAAGGCACTATACCACTGCATCTTGTGCTGCAATAAAATTTCGTTGTGGGAATTGAAATGATCGCAGAAATGCCAAACGCCACAGACGCCTTTTCGTAGAATTTTATCTCGCGGAATTTCATTCACGCGCGTCGGGATAAAATTTCAAACTGCAAACCGCGCCGTATCATTTTGGGTAGAATTTTAATTTTACGCGTTTAGAATTTTAAAATTCGGCTACGCAAATTTGTATGATGAAATTTCAAGCTTAAAATTCCGCGCCGTTTTTGGAATTTTATATATGCTCTGACAGCTATAAAATTTTGCACTTAGAATTTTATCGCTGCGGCAAGATTTGGATAGGACAGAATCTCGCATCGCCGTAGGATTTTTGGCGGCACGGAATTTTGCAGCGCGCATCTAAATTTAGCTATGCAAAATTCCTAAAATTCTTTATCAGCATGGAATTTTACAGCGCCGTTAAAGCGCACAAAGAATTCTGCGCAGGCCTCGCAAACTCTAACGAAAG
Source organism: uncultured Campylobacter sp. (assembly GCF_937997405.1). Taxonomy (GTDB): domain Bacteria; phylum Campylobacterota; class Campylobacteria; order Campylobacterales; family Campylobacteraceae; genus Campylobacter_B. Next base: position 4,844 of record NZ_CALKTL010000060.1, read on the forward strand.
CTCCTTTCTTTTAGGGCACGCGAGCTTTAAGGCATGCTAGTAAATTTTGCAGCGCAAAACAGTGAGCGCTGAGTGTTTACCGCTAGGGATTTTGCACCTGCGGCGCCCATTTAGTCCTTTTTGGACTTTAGCTTGGCGATCGTTTCTTTTGCGGCCTCGTAAGCCTTGGCGCTCATCTCGCGCGCCCTTTCGCTTACGTTTTTGGCGACGTCAGAGCTTTTTAGCTCGGCAAATTTTTGGCTCATCTTCTTTTCAAACTCGCTAAGCTCTTTTTTGATTGCGTCCAGTTTCTCGTCCAGATCGAGGTTTTCGATGATTTTGGCACTTTTTTGGCTCAGCTCTTGAGTGATTTCGCGCGCTTTGGCGCTCGCCTTTTTTGCGCGCTCGCCAAGCTCGATCTCGCCGATTTTGGCGCTTAGCTGCTCGGCAAGATCGCTTGAAATTTTTCTAAATTTAGCCAGGTAGCCTCCAAATTCTTCATCGGCGATCTTGGCGATCTCGCTTTTAGCGGGCTCCTCCGAGCTTGCGACCGCGTCGCTTAGCACGGCGCTAAATAGCTCGCTCATCTGCGAAATTTGAAGCCTTTCGTTCTCTAGGCTCTGTGCGTCGCTTGCTGGCGAGAAACTTAGCTCGTCGCGGTATCTTTCGGCGGCTTTGTTTATGCCGTCGTAGCAGCCTAAAATCGCGCCTCTAATCAGTGCAGAGGCTGTATTTTTGCTCTCGTTTGCGACGAAAATCGCGCGATTTATGATGATTTTTGAAATTTCTTTTGTGCGGAATTTCGTAAATTCTCCGTCGCCTATAGCCGAAAATGCGATGTTTTTTGCCGTCTCGTGCGCGGTATCCTCGATGTCGGTGCCGCTTTCTAGCACGCTTATAAAGGCCAGTTCGCTTGCTTCTTTAAGTACGTCCGCAAGCGGAAGTTTGCTCGCGATCGCTCGCTGTAGCGCCGAGCCTATGCGTTCTTTTAGCTCCGCTTCGCTTGCGTTTTGCAGCGCGGTATCCAGATCGTCGTAGCTGCGCAAAACAAGGGTTTTAATCGCCTTTTGTTTACAAGCGATCTTTTTACGCAGATCGTCGTAGTCGTAGATGAGCTTGTAAAGAGCCTGCTCGTCCTCGTCACACAGCGCCTTTTTCACCCCTTCGATTAACGCTTCGGAGGAGGCGTCCTTTAGAGCTCCTATTTCGCTAAGCTCGGCGGCGAAGCTTAAGATGAGCTCGGCGCTTTTAGCGCTTTTGGCGTCTTCGCTAAGTCCGCACAGAGTCTTCAGGCTTTGTTCAAAAGCTAAATTTTGCACGCAGGCCGCCAGCTCCTCACCGCTAATTTGCGCGAGATCGGCGCCGAATTTTTTGATTATTGCTTCTTTCATTTCATCTCCTGTCACAATACATATTTAAAGTGGGCTTTTAAGCGCTCGAAAATTTCGTTTCGATGCAAGTCGTCTTTAACGAAAACGCTTACGTTGAAGCTCATATATTTGCCGCCGTTTGAAAAGCGCGAAAAGTCTATTTTGTAATTTTCGCCCTTTAAAATTTCATCGATCTGCTCGCGCTTTTGGGTGCTTGCATCCAGGATAATTTTATATTCCCAAAAGAGCGGATAGTCGATTTTTGGCTTTTCAGCTCCTAGTATACACGCCACTTTTGCCTCCTTCTTTGCGTTGCAGCACGATGTCGGTAATCTGCATCGATTTATCTATCGCTTTTAGCATATCATAAATCGTCAGTAACCCCACGCTCACGCCCGTTAGCGCTTCCATCTCGACGCCCGTTTTGCCCGTGATTTTTACAGTTACGAAAAGCTTAAATGCGCACTCGCTCGCAAGCTCCTCAATATCGGTTTTAATCGAAGTAATCGTAAGCGGATGGGTCATTGGTATTAGCTCACTCGTCTTTTTAGCGCCCATTATCGCGGCAACGACGGCGGTTTGAAGCACGGGGCCTTTTTTGGCCGTATTTTGCTTGACGGCGGCAAACGCCTCCGCGCTCATGCGGATGATACCGCTAGCGGTGGCTACGCGCTCGCTATCATCCTTAGCGCCGACATCCACCATACGTGGCATATTGTTTTCGTCGATATGTGAAAGCATAAAATTTCCTTGCAGTTTTTGGCGGGATTATAGCAGAATTTCGGGCATAAAAAAAGCCCGAGCTTTTAAACTCGGGCTTCATACAAAAAGGAGGTTTTATCTTGTCGGACGAGAACGATTATACTACCTAAACAGTAAATAGAAATAAAATATATCCTTTTTAGGCGAACTCTTTCGCGCTTAATTTATAGCCGTTTTTAAAAATTTAATGGCATGCTATGGCGCGCTGTGCGGGCATTTGAATGGACGGTAAAACAAAACGGAGTCAAAGAGCGACTAAATTTAAAGCGGACGTTAAAGAGCAAAGATAAAATTTAAAGCAGTTTGTGGTTATTTTGGCTCAATATGGACGATCAAAAGAGCGGAGCAGGGCGCTCTGCCGAGGCAGTATAAATAAGACGCCGCAAAAAAACGAGCTTAAATTTAGAGCAAGACGGCGTTTAAATTTAAGCTCGTTTTGCTTAAACTCAAGGGCTCGCGCGCAATGCAGCGTAAATTTAACCCTTCACGCGAGCGTTAAACGGCGCAGGCGCGGATTAAAATAGCGCGCGTAAATTTAAACATCGTCGCGCAAAATCCGGTCTGCGTTTTAAATTTAGCCTCGTTTAAATTTTAAACGTTTTTAGCAGGCTGCCTAAATTTAACTCCTTGTCTTCGCCGTTTGCGCCGCCTCCTAAAAGATCGCCCAAAAAGCTACTTGCGTCGTTGATATCGATTTTACCGTCGCCGTTAAGGTCGAGCTTGGCGCTTGCGATTTTGCCGATCAGCGCGCTAAAATCCACGCCTTTGCTATCGACGGCGTTTGCTTGCACGTCCTCGCCGCCGCCCAAAAGTCCGCCCAGCATCGAGCCTAGCGAGCTAGATCCGCCGCTTTCGTTTTTGCTTAAAAAATTTGAGCTGATGCCCGCAATTATCGCATTTATCTGGTCGTCGGGCAGGTCCGCGCCTAGAAATTTTTCGATAAAAGCGACAGGGCCGCTTTGAAATTCTCTTAAATTTTTATCGTCGTTTTTGAGTGCAGAGACCATTTTTACAAGTCCGTTTATGTCCATTTACGCCTCCTTGATCTTGGCTTTCGGGGCCTGTTTGACGATAAGCTCTATTACTTTTAGAGCGTCCGCTTTGGCTTCAAAATCTTTACTAACGGCGATGATCTGTCCGTTGCTGGCCGTTAGGCGGAAGCGAACCTTGTCTGCTTTATCGGTGTAAAGCTCAAATTTCGGATTGTTTAGCTTTTCTCCGCCCGCGATTTGATCTTCGATCTTATTTAGCGCGGCGTTTTTTGCGACGCTTTCGATGCCGTTTTTGCAAGCGGCCTTGCTCGTGTAAACCTCGGAGGTACATAGCACGTGTCCGTCATAGAGTAGATCGAATTTGCAGCCGTTCTTGGCGTCTTTGATTAAAAACTCAGCCATTTTTCATCCTTTCGTAGAAGATATCGTTATTTTAGCTAAAATTTTAATAAATATTTTTAATAGGCGCGGAATTTTCTGCTAAAATTGCGCACAAATTTCATTTACAAAGGATCATAATGATAAAGGCTCTACGTTTTAGCTTGATTTTCGCCGCTACTTTAGGATTTGGCGCGGATGAGAGCGATGCATTATTTAAGGATATAAGGATGCGTCTGGGCTGCAATCTAGCCGCACAGGACTGCGAGACTAACGCCGGCGGGCAGAAGGCGCTCTTTAGCGTAGCGCGCCATCCGATCGAAGCGGGAGTAAACGAGCTAAAAATAAGCGGAATTTCGCGTGAGCTGAAAAATCCGAGCGTTAAAATTTCGGGCGTGAGTATGAATATGGGCAATGCGGAATTCCCGCTAAAGCGCAGCGCAGACGGCTATGAAGCGACGCTTGATGTTGCAGTGTGCACGCACGCCGTAATGCGCTACAAACTTGAAATTTACGAGGATGGCGAGCCTAGCGGGCTTTTTGTGTATTTTGATCTGCGAAAGCGCGCTACAGATCGAGACCGCGGCGAAGACGCGCACTCGCATCACCACGAGCATTAGACGCACCCCGTTTGTTCGCGGGGTAAAATTTGCGCTTTTTCAGACACGACGCTTTAAAGGAACTTGCACGTTGATTGTAGAAAATTTTACAAATTTTATAAAACGCCGCTTGCGATAAATTTTTTGTATCTTTTGGGCGACGCACGTCGCGAGTGGATACGGGCGCCTGTGCGGCTCGCCGTAACAACCTGGGCGCGCTTCATTAGGGTGTTTACAAAAACGCCTTTATAAGCGCGCGGCTATTTGCCGTGCATTCGCCGCATATGTTTCGTAACCACTACCGAGGCGCGTCAAATTTAGCCCTTCGCCGCCTTTAAATTTTAAAATTTTTAAAATTCGCTTGCGTTTCATACGCCTAAGCTACGCGGAATTTTGAAATTCCTTGTATAATCTGAAGCAAATTTAAAATCTAAGGAAAGCCATGCAAATATTAAGACAAAAGCACTTTAGCGGCGAGCGCGCGCTGTTCGGCGCAAAGGATCTGCGGATCGAAAATTCCGTCTTCGGCGAGGGCGAGTCGCCGCTAAAACACAGTGCAAATATCGTCGCGCAAAACTGTAAATTTGAGTGGAAATATCCGTTTTGGTACGCCGAAAATATCCGCGCGCAGGACTGCTTATTCGACGAGATCGCGCGCGCAGGGATCTGGTATAGCCGCGGCGTGGTGCTAAAAGACTGCCTCTACGGCGCGCCTAAAGGGCTTCGCCGCGTAAAAGACGCCGCGCTGCAAAACGTGGAATTTCATGATGCGCAAGAGACCTTGTGGCACTGCAGCGATGTCACGCTAAAAAATGTCACCGCAAAGGGCGCTTATTTTGGGCTTGATTGCGAAAACTTAAGCATCGAAAATCTATCGCTCTTCGGGGATTACTGCTTCGACGGCTGCAGAAACGTAACGATCAAAAACTCCAAACTTCTATCCAAGGACGCGTTTTGGAACTGCGAAAATATCGTGGTTGAAGACTGCTTCATCGCGGGCGAGTACTTTGGATGGAATTCCAAAAATGTAACGCTGCGAAACTGCAAGATCGAGAGCCTGCAGGGCTTTTGCTATATGCAAAACCTGCGCTTGCAAGACTGCGAGCTGATAAATACGACGCTAGCGTTTGAATACAGCGACGTGCATGCCGAGGTAAAAGGTGCGATCGATAGCGTCAAAAATCCGAGCAGCGGGCTAATCCGCGCGGCAAGCATCGGCGAGCTGATCCTAGATGGCGCAACGGACGCGTCTAAAACTGAAATTATTACTGAATTAAGGGCGTAAGATGGGACTTTTTGATTTTATAAGCGGCAAGGAGAAATACGATTTCGATACCCTGCCGAACCGCCGCGGCACGAAGTCGCTTAAATGGGACGTAGGCGAGAATGAGCTTCCGATGTGGGTCGCGGATATGGACTTTGCCGTAGCGCCCGAGATCATCGAGGCTCTGCAAAAGCGGCTAAATGAGCGGGTTTTGGGCTATTCTCTTGTCGATGATGAGTGGCGCAGCGCGTATCAAGGCTGGTGGCTTGCACGCCACGATTATGAAATCCAAAAGGAGTGGCTGATCTATGCAAATGGCACGCTGCCTGCGATTGATTCGATCATTCGCAAGCTCACCTCGCCCGCTGAAAACGTGCTGCTGATGAGTCCTGTTTATAACTGCTTTTATTACTGCATCAAAAACGCCGCCCGCGTGCCTGCGGAAAACGAGCTTGCCTATGCTAGCGGCGATTATAGCATCGATTGGGAGGATTTGGAGGCTAAACTTGCCGATCCGCAGATGACGCTTTTTATCCTTTGTAACCCTCACAATCCGGTCGGCCGCACCTTTAGCAGGGACGATCTCGCCCGTATCGGCGAGCTGTGCGAGAAGCACGGCGTGACGGTGCTTAGCGATGAGGTGCATTGCGATCTGACCGAGCCCGGCGTGCGTTACACGCCATTTGCTGCCGCGAGCGAGACGTGCGAGAAAATTTCAGCCTCCATAATCGCGCCAACCAAGGCGTTTAACATCGCAGGGTTGCAAAGCGCGGCGGTCTTTGCCGCAGATAAGCGCTTGCGTCATAAAATTTCAAAAGCGCTAAATTCCGACGACATCGCCGAGCCGAATTTTTTCGGCGTCCAAGGAGCGATCGCCGCATTTACGAAGGGTGCGGCGTGGCTGGATGCTCTGCGCGAATACCTCAGCGAAAATCGCAAATTTGCGGCGGAATTTATCGCGCGTGAGCTTCCGCAGGTGCGCGTCGTGCCGCAAGACGCGACCTATCTGATGTGGCTTGATGCGGGCGCTTACACGCAGGATAGCGCGGAGCTTGCGCGCTTCATCCGCGAAAAAACGGGGCTGTATCTCTCCTGCGGCGCGCAATACGGCAAGGGCGGCGAGAAATTTTTGCGCCTAAATATCGCGACATCTAGGGCGCTGTTAAAAGACGGGCTAGGGCGGTTGAAAGAGGCGCTAAAGATCTGCCCGCATTGAGCAAGCTGCGGCGCGGCAAAGACGAAATTTAAAATTTTATAACGGCCAAATTTAAAGCGTCGGAGCAAATTTTAAAATTTTACAGCAGGGCGCGAGCTTTGCGCTAAATTTGGCGGCGATCAAACTTGCGGCGCGCGAACGTTTAAATTTACGCGCGGCAAAAACCGGCGCTTAAATGCGCTACAAAAGGCGGATTATGGATAGAAACGGCGATCTGGAAGAGCTTTACCTGCTTGAAAAACGGCGCGAAAAGCTCGCGCGCATTAGCAAGCTCGTCTCATTTTTGATAACCCTACTGCTGCTCGGGCTTTATGCGTTTTTGAATACCAGAGCAGAGCCCGTCTCATTTGATACGAATTGGCTTATAGTCGTGCTTTTCATCATCTTTCCAGTTTTAAACGGACTGCTCTACCGCTTATTTTACAGCTTAAGCTTTGGCAAAAACGGCGGCACGCAGCGCGCAAATTTCGATAAATTTAGCGGCTTTGATACGGCGCAAGATACGGACGCATTAGGGCAGGGCGCGGCGCAAGATGGGCAAATTTTAAGAGCCGATGCGAAAGAGGGGCAGGTATTAAAAGCCGAAGCAGACGAGGGTAGCGGCTCCAAAGAGAGCGACAGCCGCATGAACGCTACTTGCGGGAGGTTTGAGCCTAAAGCCGCCGAAGGCGAGGGCGGGAGCGAAAAAGACGGAGTAGTCGGGTCAAAATTTAACTTCTTCACCGATCTGCAGAGCCTGGAAGATGAGCGCGCGGCGCTGCAAAAAGCGGTGAAAAAGGCCGGTCTCGTCGCTGCTGCCGTAGGGACCGGCGTGGGCGCACTGGTGGCGCGCTTTTGGGACGAAGTGGCGCCCGGCGTATTTTTCGGCATCTCCGTTTACGGCATCGTGAGCGCTCTTTTGACGGCGAGCAAAAGACGGAATTTTAGATCAAATTTTAAAAATAGGGTCGTCGCGAGCATCGCAAAAAGCTTCGGGCTTAGCTACGATGAAAGCGGCGGGCTGGGGACGGATGAGTTTTTTGAAATTTACGACTGCTACATAAACGAGCAATCGAGCGAGGATATGATGAGCGGGGAGGTGCAGGGCGTGCGCGTTAGATTTAGCGACTTTTACGCCGCCGAAAAGGTGCGCACCAAAAACGGCACTCGCACCTACGTAAAATTTCACGGAGTGCTTTTCGTCGCGGACTTTCACAAAAGGCTTAGCTGCGAGGTGCGGGTGTGTCACAAAAACTCGCGAAATCTGCGCAAATACGGGCAGCGAGCGAATATGGACGATGTGAAATTTGAGGAATTTTTTGATGTCTATACGACCGATCAGGTAGGCGCGAGATACGCTCTGACGCCGCTTTTGATGCAGCGACTGACGGAGGTCTATCTAAGGCTAGGCTCGCAGATAAACGCGGTGCTAAGGGAGGATAAAATTTACGTGGCGATCGAGACCTGGCGCGATAATTCGAGCCTAGAATCGACTGCTCGCTAAAGCAGGATGCCACGATGGCGCTCTACGTAGATGAGATCGGTGCGCTTGTGGATATCGTGAGCGAGCTAAATTTGAACCGCAAAATTTGGAGCGAATGAGGCAAGCGGCGGCGCTGTGGAGTATGACGGAGGCTGCTGCATACGGCTCTGGCGACACACAGATATGCAGACAAAGCGCTCTGAATCGTAGGCTTAGAGCGGTACAGATGCGCTGTATAGCTGAGCGTGGAAATAAACGTGTCGTGCGGATTGTGCGTTTAGGTGGATATGTGATCGCTCCTTCGCGCGAACCAATCGAAAGATAGAACGCACGCGGGAGGCGTTCGTATAAGACTTTGCAAGCCGCTTTGAGCCGATAAAATTTTATAAATTCCCGCTCCGTTAACGAGCGAGCGCTTGCGATCTATCATCGCTCGCACGGCATAAATTTTACCGCACGAGCAGTTTGCGTTAGAATTTTACTATTGCTTGAAATTTTACGTCGCCGCGCGCGACTTAAATTTTACCGCGACGATCCGCGCTAGGCTGCATTTTGGCTCGGCTAAATTTGTCGTGCGAGAGCAAAACTTTGCCGCTAGATCGATAAATTTAGCTAGCTTATAAAAGCGCTCGCTGCCTATGGGCGTTTATGGACGCCGTTTTGGTAAAGCTACGGCGCCAGCGTCGCTGCGAGCTTGCGGGGCTTAGTAAGATTGCCCCGCTAAACTAGACGGCGAATCTAAATTTATAGCTTCCCGCCCTCGATTACGACGTCGTCAGCCTTGATGTCGTTGCCATATACCGGCGCCAGCGTCGCGTCGTAGTCAGCGTGGAAAAATTTCTCGTCCGCGAGCTTCACGATTAGATCGTCAAGCCATTTGCGAAGCTCGTCGTTTCCCTTTTTGACCGCAGGCGCGATGACGTCCTGATCGCCTAGCGAGCGGATACCTACCTTAAAGCCCGGGTTTGACTTAGTCCACGCGAACAAAAGCGTATTATCATGCGCGATCGCATCGCCCCTGCCATCCAGCATCGCACCGAAAGTCTCGGTATTTTGGTCAAATTTTAAAAGCTTGATCTCGGGATGGTTTTTTGTAAAATACAGATCCGCAGTCGTGCCTTTGTTGATTAAAAGCGTTTTGTCCTTAAGCTGCGAAACGTCGGTGATATCGCCATTCGGGCTCGCGACGCCTAGAGCTACCTTCATATACGGCAGCGCGAAATCTACGACCTCTTTGCGCTCCGGTGTGACGGTAAAATTTGCAAGTGTGATATCGACCTTATCCGACGCCAAAAATTCCGCGCGATTGGCGGCCTCTACGAGCACGAACTGAACCTTGCTCTCATCGCCTAAAAGCTCCTTTGCGATACGTTTTGCAAAATACACGTCATATCCCGCGTTTTTACCCGTCTCGTCGATATAACCAAACGGCGGCTTGTCGCCGAAAACCGCGATCCTTACTACGCCGCGCTTTTTAACTCCGTCGATATAACTTTGCGACGCGACGGAGCCTTGCGCGGAATTTGAGGAGCCTTTGCCCTCGTCGTTGCAGCCTGCGAAAAATAACGCACCTAAGATAAAAAGCGTGCTTAGCGTTTTTTTCATCTTTTCTCCTTTATTAAAATTTATTTTTTAAATTCGAACATATTTAGAAATTTCTTCGCGCGCTCGCTTTTCGGAGCGGTAAAGAACGCCTCCGGTTCGTTAATCTCGACGATGCTTCCCTCATCCATAAAAACTATGCGATCGGCTACGGCGCGCGCAAAGCCCATCTCGTGCGTTACGATTAGCATCGTCTGCCCCTCTTTGGCGAGATTTAGCATTACGTCTAGCACCTCGCGCACGATCTCGGGATCAAGTGCCGCGGTAACCTCGTCAAAAAGCATAATCTTGGGCTTCATCACAAGGCTTCGTACAATCGCGATGCGCTGCTTCTGCCCGCCGCTAAGCTCTTTGGGGTAGGCTCGCTCTTTATTTTCTAGTCCTACGATTTTGAGCCAATGCCTGGCTAGCTCTACAGCTTGCTCGCGCGGTACGCCTTGGACTTTCACGGGACCTAGGATTATATTATGTAGAACATTTAAGTGGTCGAAAAGCTCGTAGCTTTGAAAGACCATACCGATCTTTTGCCTGATCCTGCGCCAGTCTGTGAAATTTTGATCGATCCGCTCGCCTTCGATTATAAAATTTCCGCTTTGTACCGGCTCTAACCCGTTGATCGTGCGAAGTAGGGTGCTTTTGCCGCAGCCGCTAGGACCCAGGATCACCACGACTTCGCCCTGCGCGACGCTAAGGCTGACGTCCTTTAGCGCGTGCAGCTCGCCGTAAAATTTATTGACTTTATCGATTTTTAAAATTTCCATCAGCTCCACCTATTTTCTAATTTTTTCGAAAGCGCCGAGATTGGATAGCAGATCAAAAAATATACGAAAAATATCGCTCCGTAGATGATTAGCGGCGCGTAATTATCGCGGAAGACATTCACTTCGATGATCTGCTGTCCGACCTTGACGAGCTCTATGACGCCGATTAGTACGGCGATCGAGGTTGTTTTTATCATCCTGCTGAATAAATTTATCGTTGCGGGCACCAGACGCCTCATCGCAAGCGGCAGGATGACATAGAGATAAATTTGAGATCTGCTAAATGCGAGCGCTTCGGCGCTTTCGAACTGATGCTTGGGTATGCTAAGCACGGCGCCGCGCACCAGATCCATCATCTCAAAAACGCCCCAGATGCTAAAGACGATGATCGAAGCCGCGATATTTGAGATGTGGATGCCAAATGCCTTACTCGCGCCGAAATATACGATAAATAGCCAGACGATAGGCGGCATTATGCGCACGATCTCTAGGCAAATTTTAAGCGGGATGTATAAGGCTCTGCGCCCAGAGGCCATTAAAATTCCAAGTACCAAGCCCAGAGCGAGCGAAACCGCGATTGAAATGAGCGCGATTTGCAGCGTGACCCCAAGCCCGCCAAGAAGCCTAATTAAATTTTCGCCGCTTAAGAGTTCCATCGCTAACCTCTCATATATGCAAGGCGCTTTTCAAGCAGTGTAAGCGCTAGTGAAAGCGGCAGGATTATGATCAGATACGAAACGCTTAGCATAAATAGCGCCTCGTTGGTCTTATAATACAGCCCGATCACGTCCTTTGCGGCATAAACGAGATCGGCGAGTGCTACGATGCTAACGATCGAAGTTTCTTTAAGCAGAAAGATTACGTTTGCGCTGATGGAGGGCAGGGCGATCGCAAAGGCGCGCGGCAGCACGACGTAAAACACTATCTGCGCTTCGCTAAGACCTAGGCTCATCGCGCTTTCGATCTGAGATTTTTTTATCGCCTCAAAACCGAGCCTAAAGCTCTCGCTCATATAGCTTCCGCCCAAAAACGCAAGACCTACAATCGCGCAGGTAAAGCCCGAAATTTGAACGCCTAGCTTCGGCAGGCCGTAGTATAGAAAAAATAGCTGAATTAAAAGCGGAGTGTTGCGAGATAGCTCGATATATGCGCTCACAAGCGGGCTTAACAGAGGTACTCTTTTATATTTTATTAGCGTGCAGATAAAGCCGATGATAATGGATAGTAAAATCCCGTAAAATGCGAGCTTCAGCGTTAAAATTCCCGCCTTTACGAACATAGAGCTAAATTTAGCTATAAAATCAAAATCCATAAATTCTTCTTTCCATAAAATATGCGTATTATACAAATAACTGATTAAAATAGTGTTAAATTAGAATTTTTTTATAAAAATTCCGAAAATTTAGGAGTTTAAAAATATATCTTATAAATATATTTAGTCCGAGCAGATACCCGGACTATAGAATTTTGACGGAATTTTACGAGTAAAAAATATACGCGTATCCCGAAACCAAAAACGCGGAGAATATCGCTAAAATTCCGCCACTTCGTACCATTTCCGCCTGGCGAATGCGTCCCGTTCCGAAAACCAAAGCATTCGGCGGTGTCGCTACCGGCATTATGAAAGCGCAGCTTGCGCCCACACCGATTACTATAGTAAGAGTTTCTTTCGGTAGCCCCATCTGAGCCGCTACTCCCGCAAATACCGGCACTAAAAGTGCAGCAGAGGCGGTATTGCTCGTAAATTCCGTAAGGCAGATGATGAAAACTGCTGTTACCAAAAGTACAATGTAAGTAGGCGCTCCACCGAAAGTATGCGCGACTAGATCGCCAAGCACCTTAGAAGCTCCGGAATCGCCTAAAACCGCACTTAGCGTAAGTCCGCCGCCAAAAAGCAGCAGCACGCCCCACTCGGTGTTTTCGGCGATGTCGTGCCATTTGGCAAGCCCTAGTATGACGATTACGACTGCCGAGCAGATGGCGACGTAAGCATCATCCACTTTAAAGCCCACAAGGGCTGAAATTTGTTTCGAAAATATCCAGCCAAGAGCTGTTAGAGCAAATACGACGATAGTAATAATGCGCTCGCGCGTCCAAGGGATATGCTCCAGATCCATCTCTATTTTATGGCTTAAATTCGGCTTGAAAATTATATAAAGCACCACAAGCATTATCGGTAGCATCACGCACATTAGCGGCAAACCTACCTTCATCCAGTCCGCGAAGCTGTAGTGCAAGGCTTGAGCCACGATTAAATTTGGCGGAGATCCCACGAGCGTGCCCAGACCTCCGATGCTTGCAGAATACGCGATGCCTAAAAGCAAAAACACGAGCGTGCCGCGATCTTTGCTCTCGTCCATATTGGCGCAAATTCCAAGCGCGATCGGAAGCATCATAGCAGCAGTTGCGGTATTTGAAACCCACATCGAAAGGATCGCCGTAGCAAGGCAGATTAAAATCGCAGCTACACCCAAGCGACCGCCTGCGCGGGCGATTAGCCACATCGCGATCTTTTTATCGAGCTTTTGCATATGCAGAGCCGTTGCCAGAGCAAAACCGCCGAAAAAGGTAAAGATCGTAGGGTTTGCAAAATTTGCAAGCGTGCTTTTGATGGTGGCGGCCGTGAAAGTGCCATCTTTAGCGAATTTACCAAGTCCGATAGCTACCGCAAGCACCGGCACCATAAGTGCGGTTACCGTGATATGCACGGCCTCTGTAAGCCACATAATCGCGATAAAAGCAAGTAACGCAAGGCCTTTTTTGACATTAGGCTCAAATGGTAGCGTGGCATATAGCGCAAAGCCCACAGCAGCGGCAATCGCCATAATGATGACACCACGCTTAGGAAACGGCACGGTGTCGGTGAGCCTGTCTAAACCCAGCTCGTCTACGTCTGAGTCCAGTGGTCCTTGTAAGCGGGAGTTGCGTAACTCCACTTTGTGTTCTTCCATAGATACTCCTTTTTTGGATTTGGCTTATGATACAAAAATGAGGCGGGAATTTTATAAATTCCAAATCAAATCGTCTTAAATTTTTAAAAGTGCAGTTACTATCGGTAACACGGCACTTATCTCGTGTGTAAATTTTAAATTATACATAAAAACGAACAACTAAATAAGCGCTTTAAATTTCATCACAGATTATTTTTTAATGGCTCTGGCATTTAAATTTGCTAGCTGCCAAGGGGGCGGCGTAGAATTTCGTCGAATTTCATCCAGGCAATCGAGATAGAATTCTGTCCTTAGCAAACGAGATAAAATTTTATCCAAGGCGAGTGAGATAAAATTCTGCGTCTTATCTTAAAAATTTATCAAAATTTAAGTGGGG
>NZ_CALKTL010000061.1 GCF_937997405.1 uncultured Campylobacter sp.
TTTTTAGTCTTATTATATGTGGATATGTAAGTTTTCTAATATTTTATCCAAGTACTTTTGTAAATTCTTATGATAGTTTTTTAAAATTTTGTGGTTTGGCTTCCGATCGTGTTGAAATTTATCTAAAAAATGAGAACGAATCCGTTATTGGCAAACTAATTTTCGACGACGGCAAATATGCTTATGTAGAATTTAATCGTACGGATAGCAATTGCGGTGGTATTGATGTTGCTTGTGACCAAACGATAAGAAAAAAAGTCCCTAGCGAGGATGTAAGTATTCCTGTTCCGCCAGAGCGACAACAAGATAAGTAGCCCGAGACAAAATATCAAGAAGTAAAGTAATTTGAAAAACAACTAAGAATTTAAAAGTGCATGTTTTCGCTTTTAAATTCCATTCATGCGCCTTTTCAAATCCCCTTTTAAATTAAATTTAGCTATACTCCCGCGCAATTTTGCGATCAAGGATTAAATATGAAAGAGATTAAAAGCCTAAGCGAGCTTCAGGCTTTTACGGATAAAGTTCGCGCCAAAAAGGGCTACCGCGATCCGATCATGTGGGCGATCGGGCGCGTATTTAAGGGGCGTGCAGAGGGGCACAAAAGCTTAAGTGTAAATTATGCGCACGTAAATTTTAAAGATGGGCTAACAAGCGCAGCAGTGCTAATCCATGCTCTAGCCGAATGCGGTGAGGTCGTGGATTTTAGCGGTAGTGAGTGCGTCCTTCCGCTAACGCACAAAGCCCTAAAAAAGGCGATCGAGGCTTTAAAATTTCTACAGCCAGACACCAAAGAGGGCGCGCACAAAAATCTGCAGGTGCTGCTTGCGGTTAAAGAGGCGATGAAATCGGACGAGCACGCGAGCTTTTGCGCTAGCTTTATCTTTGAGGATACCGCGCCGAAAAGCGTCGAGAGCGTCTATCTCAAGCTTTACGCGCTTTCGCTAAATCTCTGCGAGCCGCGCACGCTCAATCTAGACGGCGCATTTAGCGTGCTTCCGAACGTCGCGTGGGACGAGAACGCCCGCCCGATCGAGCTTTGGTGGCTGCATGAAAACGAAATCCATTTAAAAATGCAGGGCCGCTATCCGCGTATCATCAGCGTCGATAAATTTCCGCGCTACCTAAGCCACGTCGTACCGCCGCAAAACGTGCGGATTTTAGATGACGCGAAGGTGCGTTTGGGTGCGCATATCGCCGCAGGTACGACCGTGATGCCGGGTGCTGCTTATGTAAATTTCAACGCAGGTACGACCGGTAGCGTTATGATCGAAGGGCGCGTCAGCAGCTCGGTCGTCGTGGGCGAGGGCAGCGACATAGGCGGCGGTGCGTCGATTTTGGGCGTGCTAAGCGGCACCAACGGCAATGCCGTGAGCATCGGCAAGCACTGCTTGCTGGGCGCAAACTCCGTAACGGGCATTCCGCTAGGCGACCGCTGCATCGTGGATGCCGGTATTGCGGTACTTGAGGGCACGAAGGTTTTTATCGCACAAAAGGATCGCGAGGCGCTAGCAGCGCTAAATCCAGGCTTTGCGTTCGATCGCGAAATTTATAAAGGGCTTGAGCTTGCCAGGCTTAGCGGACTGCACTTCCGCCAAAACAGCCAAAGCGGGCAGATTACGGCAAGCATTAGCAAGCGTGCGATCAAACTCAACGCGGAACTGCATTAAAAATTTATAAATTAATGGTGGACGCGGATTGACTGGAGCTTTTCAAAGCTGCGTTAAATCTATAACTTAAAGGCGAGTTAAAAAAGATGCGGACGATCTCGTCGCGCGCCGCTTTGAGCGAGTATATGCGATCCGCCGCGAAATTTCCGCTTATAGAATTTTGGATGGAATTTAAAGAATTTTTGCCGCGATTTAGAAAATTTCTAGCGGTGATTTGCGGAATTTACGCCGTTATTTTAACGCAAGTAATTTTGGCGGCTCGCGGATTTTTGCCGTGTAGAGGATTCTTAGAATTTCAAAAATAGATTGAATTTAAAATTTGAATATGGTAGATTTCAAATAAAATTAGGAGGCTAAAATGAAAAAATTTATACTCGCCCTGTTCGGCGTATTTATCTGCAGCGCAGCACTTGCGGGAGATGTAGATGCCGATGCCGAGCGCTGCAAGGCTTTGGCGGACGCCGTAAATGGGCACAGTCACCCCGCGACTAAAAATATAGAGTTGAGCGCGGCTACATGCGAGGGCGATAAATTTGTAATTCCCGCGATTCTAAAAAATGAAATTTGGGATAAAGTAGATCCCAAAATCAAGCAAAATTTTGAAAGCATTTTGCGCACCAACAGGCAAAAGGACGTCTGCGAGATGATGAAAGCGGGCAGTCTAAATCGCATAGGCGTACGAGAATTTCTGCAAAGCGGCGAAAAAATCGCCGATCTGACCTACACGCGCAGCGATTGTGGCTTGGAATAAAATTTCAAAGGAGAGATAATGGAAGTGCCTCAAGCGGCGTATAGCAGAGATAAAATCATCATTCGCACCGGTGCGATCGGTATCATTTCAAATATAATTTTAGCGGCATTTAAGGGCGTCGTAGGGCTGATTTCGGGCTCGATCGCGATCGTACTTGATGCAGTAAATAACCTAAGCGACGCGCTTTCGTCCGTCATTACGATCGTGGGCGTGCATCTTGCTAGCAAGCAGCCCGATCGTGCACACCCCTTCGGACACGGCAGGATCGAGTATCTAAGCGCGATCGTAATCGCCGTCATCATCCTCTACACCGGCGGCGTCTCGCTCGTCGAATCGATCAAAAAGATCATTCATCCGCAGGCGGCGAATTATAATGCGGTTTCGCTTGCCATAATCGCCGTAGCCGTCGCGGCGAAATTTAGCCTAGGGCTTTATACGCAAAAGACGGGCGAGCGCGTAAATTCTGACTCGCTCATCGCTAGCGGCGTGGACGCCAAATACGATGCGCTCGTATCGCTAGCTACCCTCGTAGCGGCTTTTATTTCGCTTATTTTCGGGCTGAGCTTGGAGGCGTATCTGGGCGCGATAATTTCGGCGCTTTTAATCAAAACGGCGTATGAAATTCTGCGCGATACGATCAGCAAGCTTTTGGGTTCGCGTCCGAGCCTGGAGCTGACGAATGAAATTTACGACGTCGTGCGCGGCTTTGAGGGCGTCATCGGCGCATACGATCTGATGTTTCATGACTACGGGCCCGATAAGATGGTCGGCAGCATCCACATCGAGGTCGCAGAGGGTACGACCGCAGCGCAGATCGACGCTCTTACGCGCCGCATCCAAAACGCCGTTTTTGCGAAATTTAATATCATCCTAGACACCGTAGGAATTTACGCGTTTAATAAAAACGATCCGCGCGCCACCGAGATCCGCGAACATATCAAGCAGATGGCGCTGTCGCACGAGTTCGTCTCGCAGATACACGGATTTTATCTCGACGAGAGCAAACGCGCGATCAGCTTCGACGTTATCGTCGATTTCGCAGCGCCCGACATGGAGGCGACGTTTCGCGCGGTCTGCAAGCAAGTGCGCGCGGCGTATCCGAACTACACGCTCATCATCACTCGCGATAGCGATTACAGCGGCTAAAATTTAAATTGCTCTAGCGGTTTAAATTTAATCGCGCCGGCTCTCGCTTTCTCGCGCGCTCCTTCGGCGAAATTTCAGAATTTTAAGCTACAATAGAAGAAATTTATCGCGGTTCGCCGCGGCGCAAAAGCCGCAATAAACCGCGAGATGAAATTTGTGCGCAAAATCCGGTAGAAGCCCGCGCACAAGGCAATGCAAAGAGAAATTTAAAAGGAAAAATATGGTTGAAATCAAAGATCTAACGATGCGCTTTGGCAAACAGCTACTTTTTGAAAACGTAAATTTAAGCCTCGATAAGGGCAGGCGCTACGGTCTCATCGGCGCAAACGGCGCGGGCAAATCGACGCTGCTTAAAATTTTAAGCGGGCAGATCGAAGCAAGCAGCGGCGAAATTTTGATCGAAAGCGGGCTTAAAATCGGCGTTTTGGGGCAGGATCAATTCGCCTTTGAAAGTTTCAGCGTCAAAGACGCCGTACTCTACGGCAACAAGCGCCTCTATGACGCCGTGCGCGAAAAGACGCAGCTTTACGAAGCGGGCGAGTTTAACGACGAGATAAACGAGCGCCTCGGCGAGCTTGAGATGATCTGCGCCGAGGAGGATCCCGCTTACGAGTACGAAACGCGGATCGAGAAAATTTTAAGTTCGCTGGGGCTGAACGACTTTGATAAAAAGATGAGCGAGATCGAGACGAGCGATAAATTTAAGGTTCTGCTCGCGCAGGTGCTCTTCCCGCGCCCTGACGTGCTGTTTTTGGACGAGCCTACGAACAATCTCGATATCGACGCCATTTCGTGGCTTGAGTTTGAGCTAAATCGCCACACGGGCACGCTCGTAGTCATCAGCCACGACCGCCACTTTTTAAACCGCGTCTGCACGGACATCCTCGACGTCGATTTTAGGCGGGTGCGCGAATTTAGCGGCAATTATGACGACTGGTTTATCGCGTCCAATCTCACCCTCAAACAGGCGCAGTTCGAGCGCGAGAAAAAGCTCAAAGAGAAGGCGGAACTTGAAAAATTTATCGCTCGCTTCAGCGCCAACGCAAGCAAAGCAAAGCAGGCCACGAGCCGTCAAAAACAGCTCGACAAGCTCGATCTTAGCGAGCTTACGACCTCTTCGCGCAGGGAGCCTAGTATTTTATTTAAGCCCGCGCGCGAGATCGGCAATGAAATTTTGGAGCTAAGCGGCGTGGATATGAGCTTCGGCGAGGTTCAAATTCTGAAAAATTTTAACCTCAAGCTCGCTCACGGCGATAAGATCGCGATAATCGGGCGAAACGGCGTGGGCAAAAGCACGCTTTGCAAGATCATCATGGGCGAGCTCACGCCGCAGCGCGGCAAGGTGCACATGGGCGCCACGATCGAGCCTGGGTACTTCGCGCAGGATACGAATAATAAAATTTCAGGCGAGCTCAAGCTCTACGAATATCTACAAAGCCCGCAAAATAGGGATCTGGATGAAATTCGCAAATGCCTTGGACGTATGCTTTTTAGCGGCGCGGAGCAGGAGAAAAGCGTGGGCAGCCTAAGCGGCGGCGAGAAGCACCGCGTGATGCTAAGCAAACTAATGCTGCAACGCCCGAACCTGCTGGTGCTAGATGAGCCCAACAATCACCTTGATCTCGAGGCGATCATCGCGCTTGGCGAGGCGCTGTATAACTTCGCGGGCTGCGCGATCTGCGTGAGCCACGACCGCGAGCTCATCGACGCGTTTGCAAATAGAATTTTGCACCTCAAAGGAGGCGGCGAAATCGTCGATTTTAGGGGCACTTACGAGGAGTATCGCGAGAGCTTGGGAGCGAGCGATGATTGAGATCTGCGTAAACGGCGAGCCTCTGCAGCTGGCGCAGGATATGAGCGTGAGCGAGTTTCTACGCCGGCGCGGACACGATCTGCGCCTAGTGGCGCTCGAGTGCGACGGCGAAATTTTAAAAAAGCAGGAGTGGGAGCGCACGCAGATATCAAGCGGCAAAAAATATGAGATCGTCGAGTTCGTAGGCGGCGGCTGAGGTCTGGGCTTTGAATTGCGTTAAAAATTATGGCGACCGAGGTTTAAATCCGCGCTGAAGTTGCCAAGGAGGCCGCTAAATTTTAAATGGTACGGCGACACAGCGGCTGGGGCTTAAAATTTGCGCGGGCGTCGTTAAAATTTTAAGCGCGTAGCGTCGCAGCTGCATAAATAGACGCAGCGGAGAGATAGCGGCGTTTGGGTTTTTAAATTTATTAGAAGGACAGGGCGGTTTGGCGCCTGAGGCGAGCCTTTAAATTTTGAAAGCGAGCTAGGCCGCAGCGGCCGAACGCAGGAGTTTTAAAATTCGCTCCGCGGCGATAGAGTTTAAATTTTATTGCGGCGGTGGAACGCCAATTTGCGTTGCCAGCTGCGGTGGCATGATATGGGCTTTAAAACCGCATCGGCGCTATAGGCTTGAGCGCATGGCTTTAAAATTTATGCCGAAGTTGTGAGATTTGGGCGTGGGGTTTTAAAATTTACCCCGAGATCTCTGCCGCCATGCACGCTGCAACGTATGCTGCTGTGTGCCGTTTTTTCGTCGGTTCGGTTCGGCTTGAAATTTTAAATTTAGCCACAGCGCGGATTTGTTCGGGCGTTTAAGCTTTTAAATTCGGCGGATCGCTCTAGCGTTTCGCGGCTTTAAATTTAATCGATAAGTTAGGTTAACGCGCTAAATTTGGCGGATTTGGCTTGCGCTGTGTATTTCGTACAGAGGCTCTACGCGCCGTATTAGCTGAACGCAATGCTTGCAGTAGGCTAAAACATTACACATAAAAGCACGATGAAATTTGCAGATCAAAATCGCGTGCGATGCGCTAGGTACGTCCGCTTGCGCCGTAATTCGCGCGAGCGTTTGCGCAGTGCGCCGCAGCTGTGTAGATATCTGTCGCAACCGCGCCGCAATACCGTATAAATGCGCGCTATGTTCGCGCAGATATGAGGCGCCGCGCGCAAGTTTAAATTTACGCGATAAATTTAGACGGCAAAAAGATAAAATTTAGGATCAAAATGCAGATAAAATTAAACGGCAAAGCTTACGAGACGGGCGCAAGCGATCTTGACGGGCTGAAGCGCGAGGTTAAATTTAGCGGCGAGATCGCCGTGATAAACGGCTATGCGAGCGCGCAAAACTGCGAGCTGAAGGCGGGCGATGAGCTCTTTTTACTCGCGCGCGGTGCGGAGCTGGCGCCGCAGGAGCTTCGCGAGCTGATGCTTGCTCGCAACGCCCCTGCCGTAAACGAGGCGCTGCAAGGCTCGCGCGTGGCGATCTGCGGACTCGGCGGGCTCGGCTCAAACGTCGCGATCCTGCTTGCGCGCGCGGGCGTGGGCGAGCTCTTTTTGATCGACTTCGACGTCGTCGAGCCGACCAACCTCAACCGCCAGCAGTACGAGATCGGCGATCTCTACAAGCCCAAAACGGACGCTCTGCGCGAAAAAATCGCGCGCATAAACCCGTTCGTACGCGTGCGAACCTTAAACGAGCGACTTACCGCGCAAAATGTAGCCGAAATTTTAAAAAACGAGCGTATAATTTGCGAGTGCTTCGACGACGCGGCGGCGAAAGCGATGATTTTTGGCGCATTCGGCGGCACGGATAGCTTTTTGATCTGCGCTAGCGGTATGGCGGGCAGCGGCGATGCCAACGAGATCCGCACGACGCGGCTCGGCAAAAACGTCTTCGTCTGCGGTGACCGCAAAAGCGCCGCAGCTCAGGGCGTGGGGCTGCTCGCGCCGCGCGTGGCGATCTGCGCCGCACATCAGGCAAACGTCGCGCTTAGGCTGATTTTGGGCGAGGAGGGCTAGGCTCGGCGCTCATCGCGCGCCTGCATTTCTAAATTTACGCGCCTTGTGCATTGCTGCTAAATTTAGGCTTTTTGCGATTGTTTTTGAAAAGCATAGGGCGTTTCGGCGGGTATACAGCGCGTTTTAAAAACGATGTGAAATTTACCGCGCGCCGCGTAAATTTAAACGCAGCGTATAAATTTAAAGCCGTTGCTCCGCCGCAAAATTTTAAACAGCGCTTTGAAATTTTGCGCTGTCTGTCTGCGACATAAAATTTGACGGAAAATTTTAGGTTTCGATGCGGTCCGTGCGGCACGTAAAAATAGCAATAGAAGCAAGGTGCACAATCTGTGCCGCAATCTCGCGCTGTGTATAATGCGCCGTGCGCCGATATGCGCCATTTGCGCTGCGCATAAAAACGAAAATTTAAATTAAAGAGGATAGGATGGACGATAAACTGATCTTAGGCGGCAAGGAGTTTAGCTCGCGCCTGATAATGGGCTCGGGCAAGTTCGATCACGCGATGATCGACGCCTGCGTGCGGTATGCGGGCTGCGAGATCGTCACGCTTGCGCTGCGCCGCGTGAACGAAAGCAAGAGCCGCAATATCTTGGATTTCATCCCTCGCGGCGTCACGCTGCTGCCAAACACCAGCGGCGCACGAAATGCCGCCGAGGCGCTGCGGATCGCACGGCTCGCGCGCGAGCTGGGCTGCGGCGACTTCGTAAAGATCGAGATCATAGGCGACAGCAAGTACCTTCTGCCCGACAACGCCGAGACGATCAAAGCCTGTGAGGCCCTAGCGCGCGAGGGCTTCGCGCCGCTTGCCTACATGCACGCCGATCTGTGCGTCGCGCGCGATCTGGTAAGCGCAGGAGCCGCCGCCGTGATGCCTCTGGCTGCGCCAATCGGCTCCAACCGCGGGTTGATGATGCGCGGGATGATCGAAATTTTGCTAGGCGAAATCGACGTGCCGATCATCGTAGATGCGGGGCTCGGCGCGCCTAGCGAGGCCTGCGAGGCGATGCAGATGGGCTGCGCTGCGGTGATGGTAAATACGGCGATCGCCACGAGCGGGGATCTGGCGCTGATGGCGCGGGCGTTTGCGCTCGGCGTGCAGGCAGGGCGCGATGCCTATCTGGCGGGGCTTGGCGCCGTTTGCAAAACGGCCTGCGCAAGCTCGCCGCTAACGGGATTTTTGAGGTAGCGGTTAAAATTTTAAACGCGGCTTGGTTGTGCGAGCCGTGTTTTTTTGCGCGGAATTTGCCTTTCTTGAGTTATAGATACATATCGCGCAAGGTTTTTGTGCCATGTGAGTTAAATCTCAGCGTGCTTTGTTAAGCCCTATGCCGAACGATATAAATTCCGCACTTCGCTAGGCATCTTAAGGCGCTGCGGCGAAAAGTAATTTGGTAGCGGTGTAACGCGCAGCAAGCTCGGCGATCAAATTTTAAAATTTCATAGGGCTGAAAGTAGCCCGATCGAAAGAAGCCTTATTAATCAGCGGGCTATTTTAGTATGTCGTATTTATCGCAGTATTCTCGTAAAGAGTCTTTATCGTAGCCGAATAACCCTGGGTGTTTTTTGCCCATTTCGCAGGCCTTTTGATAGTATTGTGTCGCCCTTGCTCTGTCGCCACCTGCTTCAAGAACTGAAGCAAAATTCCCGCACGCCATCCAACTTCCCGCATCGCAGGCTCTTCTGGCATATCCCATAGCCCGCGTCATATCCATTTTAACCCCTTTACCATTTGCATACATATAACCTAAATTGTTGCAGCCGTCTGTATATCCGCCGTCGCAAGCTTTATCGAATAGTTCGACAGCCTTTTTATAATCTTTTTTCACCCCTTTGCCACCATGATACATTGCTCCCAAATCCGAGCAAGCTACATAATCGTTTCCGTCGCAAGCCTTTTTAAAGTAGTAAAGTGCTTTTTTATAATCCCTATCGGATGCGTTTCCCCCGAACAAGGTCGGATTTTTATAAATAGCGCCGGCGTAACTGCAAGCCTCAAAATCGCCTGCTTCGCACTTTTGCTCAAATTGTTTTCTTAGCGATTGAAACTCCGTTTCACTAAAAGCCACAGAGCCAAATAGGGCTAAAGCTAAGATGATTTTTTTCATTACTTTTCCTTTAAATTTTACGAAAGTATATTCTTTCATCTTTTAATAATCACTAAAATTTAAAATACGAATAGGCGCCCCCTCGTTTTGCAATTTTTTACCTAAATCCTGCTAAAATGCACCTTTAGACCAAATGATGAGAAATTTGCGCGGCAAGAATTTTCGCACAAAAGCGTGCCGAGTGGAATTTAAATGAAAATTTAAAAGGAAAATTTTAAAGATGATGGGAACCGGCTATATAGCGGGCATGGAGGATATCGGAAGCGAGATGATGGAGCACACGCTCGCTCTGCGCGAGGGCTTTTGCGAAGAGGCGAGCGAGGCTGACGTGCAAAGGGCGATCGGCGCGAAAAATAGAAGTCTACGCGATTTCGCCGCGCTACTGAGCGTGCGTGCGGGCAAGCATTTGGAGCAGATCGCGCAAGCTGCGGCGCGCGAAAAGGCGACGCATTTCGGCAGCAACGTTGCCGTTTTCACGCCGATTTATATCTCAAACTACTGCGACAATCTCTGCGTTTACTGCGGCTTTAACTGCAAAAACAAAATCGCACGCGCAAGGCTCGATGAAGCGCAGCTAAAGGCGGAGTTTGAGGCGATAGCGGCGAGCGGGTTAGAAGAAATTTTAATCCTCACGGGCGAGAGCGAGAAAAACAGCCCCGTGCGCTACATCGGGCGCGCCTGCGAGCTCGCGCGGCAGTATTTTAAGGTAATCGGCGTCGAAATTTATCCGCTAAACTCCGCCGATTACGCCTATTTGCATGCTTGCGGCGTCGATTTCGTCACCGTTTTTCAAGAAACCTACGATCCCGCGCGCTACGCGCAGCTGCATCTTGCGGGCAACAAGCGCGTTTTTGCGTATCGTTTCGCAGCCCAAGAGCGCGCGATTAGAGGCGGTATGCGCGGCGTGGGCTTCGCGGCGCTTTTGGGGCTCGGGGATTTCCGCCGCGATGCCTTTGCCACGGGCGTGCACGCGTGGCTGCTTCAGCGAAAGTACCCGCGCGCCGAGATCTCCTTTTCGGTGCCGCGTCTGCGCCCGATCATCAACAACGACAAAATAAACCCGAAAGACGTCGGCGAGCGCGAGCTGCTGCAGGTGATGTGCGCGTATCGGCTGCTGCTGCCAAGTGCGCAGATCACGATCTCCACGCGCGAGAGGGCGGGCTTCCGCGACAACGCGATCAGGATCGCGGCGAGTAAAATTTCGGCGGGCGTGAGCGTCGGTATCGGCGGGCACAGCGAGCAGAGGGGCGACGAGCAGTTCGAGATCAGCGACGCGCGCAGCGTAAGCGAGGTCTGCGAGGCGATCCGCGCAGGCGGGCTGCAGCCGCTGATGAGCGAGTATATCTATGTCTAAAAGCGCGGATATGCGAGCTTACGCCGCGAAACTTCGGCACGAGAGGCTTGCTTTGACGGCGAAATTTCTAGAATTTTATGCGGCGAAATTCTGCGCTCGCATGGGTAAAATTTGCAACGCCTTTTTAAGAGGCGAGATTTGCGGTGCGTTACTTGCGGGCAGATTTGGCGCCGCTAGACGCAGCAAAATTCGTAGCGTAAAATACTACGCCGAATTTTACAGCGCCGCACACGGTGATAAAATTTATGGCGCTATGGCGGATGATAAAATTTTCGATGTCGTGTCGGCTCGCGCGGGAAATTTTGAGCTACAAAATGCGTGCGTAAATTTAAGACCTCGGAACACATACGCGGATTTAAAATTTAAGGGCAGTGCAAATTCCAAGCCCGAGGGTGGCATAAATTTCAAATTTAAAAACGGCGCGAGCTTCAGATTCCTATGCGGCGGCAACGCAAGGTCGCTAAAATCGAGGAGCTGGGCGAACGCTTTGAGTTTTAGCGCTGCGGCGGAAATTTCAGACCTTATTCGGGCGGGCGAAATTTTGAAATATGGCGTGACGGTGGGGATTTCGGCGTTCGCTCTAGCAAGTAAAATTTTAATCCCTAGCATCGCAGGCAAAATTTTAAATTTGAGCGCGGCGCCACGCGCGGATGTTGAGTTTAAAGGAGCAGGCGGATGCTAGATTTTGAGCTTGCTTCGCGCATTACGATCATCACAAATCGCGCGCTCTGCGGCGGCGAGGCGGCACTGCTTGCGCGTATAGCGGATTTTGCCGCAACGGGCGTAGGCGAGATCGTCGTACGCGAAAAAGACCTGAGCGAGAAAGCTTACGCAGCGCTGTTTGGTAAAATTTTACTCGCTTGCGAGAACGGATTTTGTGCGGATACGGTCCGCGCGGACGAAATTTTTGCAAATGAAGCTCGTACCGCTAAATTTGGCGAAACCCATGCTTTCACGAGTGAATTAGACGCGAGCGCGGCCTGCGCGGATAAAATTTCGCTCCGCGAGCGCGACGAGGATAAAATTTTATTAAAAAAGCTCCATGTGAGCGGCGGCAGGAGCGGGCTTTGCGCGGATGCGGCCCACAAGTACGGTGCCGCTACAGATGAGACACGGCCTAAAAATTCCGCTTGCGTTTTAGATAAAATTTTGTCTGAAAATTTTACCGGCGCCGCAAATCGCGCGGGTGATAGTGCGCCGGGTGAAATTTCACTTTGCGGCGCCGTATGCGAAACGAAACCTGCGACGAGGAGCGCGCAAGGTACAGACAGTGCAAATGACGCAGAGGGCATGCAGAGCACAGTAGACGCGAGGAACTCGCAGAGCGCGCAGTACACGGAAAGTATAAAGGGCGTAGAAAATTCACAGAGCGCGAAAAAGGCGGAAAACTCGCAGAGTGCAGAGGGTGCGCAGAATGCAAAGAGTTCTAATCGCCAGCCTACGATCTTTGTGCATAATTTTGCAGATTTTGCGCTGCGGGCAGGCGAGAGAAATTTATGGCTGCCGCTCGGGGTTTTGCGGAGCTTTAGCGCGGCGCACGGCGCGGAGTTTTTGCGTGCAAATTTCAAAAAACTGGTCGCTTCCTGCCACAGCGAGGCGGAGGCGCGCGAGGCGCTGGAGCTGGGTGCCGGCGCGATCTGTCTGAGCCATATATTTGTGACCGATTGCAAGGCGGGGCTAGCGCCGAGGGGGCTAAATTTGATCCGCGTCGTGCGGGAGTTTTTCGCGGGCGAAATCTACGCGCTAGGCGGCATAACGCCGCGCAATTTCGCCTCCGTCCTACGCGCGGGAGCCGATAGGATCGCCGTTATGAGCTCGGCGATGACGGCACGGGACGCGAGCGATTTCATAAGAAAATTTAAGAAATAAATCGATCCAAAAACGCGGTTTGTTTCCGTTGCCGCGCCCTTGCTGCCGTCATTGCGCTGCATGCGACGCGACGCAAAAACACATATTTTAATAAAATCAAAAACGCGCGAAACGAACGCGATTTATTGCGATTTAAGCCCAAAGTTATAAAATACGAGCGATTTAAGCTTAAGGATATTTTTTGGATAAAGTGCGGCTTGAGGAATCAAAAAAGCTTCTAAACGAACAGCGCCGAAATTTAAAACAAAAGCTGCGAAAAGGCGCTAGCGTCGAAATTTTTGACGATACGGATTTCAGCGATGCGGCGGATCGCAGATCATTAAATTCAAACGATGCAAATTTGAGTAGTAAAAGCTTTAAAAATGCGAATTTTAATCCAACAGACCCCAAATTGCAAGCCGATCATCTTTGCGGCGCAAATTTCCGAGATAGAAATTTAAACGGCACGAATTTAAACTCAAAAGACGAGGTAAAATTTCAAAATTTAAACTCAGGCGGTGTTTCATCGCGGGGCGCTAAAACTCGTGATTACGACAAAGAGCCGTTGGTCATCAAAGACTATATGCCGATCGTAAATATTATAGCTATAGTAGCGTTGCTTTGTTTTGCTATGTTTATAAATTTAGTATTTAATATTCCCTATGATAGAAAAGTTGCGAATATTCTGCTTACTGGACCTTTGGTTGCCAGGGCTCTTAAGGGCTTTTCGCAGCATTACGGAAGGAAATTTATATTTTTAAACTCAAGCATAAAATGTATAAAATCAGGCGAGCAGCTCGTAATGAAATTTGATGATATTTTATATTTCAAAAAGACTTTCGCGCTTGTTTATGAAAGCGAGACGCGAAAATATACCGAAACGGAAAGAATTATAGGAAAAACCTGCCTTACCATATACGTACTCGCTTATATTTATGGTGCGATATTTGATGATTCTATGATAGTTTTCATAATGTTATTCTGCTGCATGGGAGCGGTTATCTTTCTTTTCATACCGCAAATGATTTTTCATTTGTTTAAGGGCGGATTATTTTCATGTAGGTTTGTCGATGTTTTAATTATAGATGCACTTTACAATAAATTTTTTATATTTATACCCACTAATAAAGAATATAACGAGCTTAAAAAATATATGAAATTAAAATTTAATAAAGACCTAGACGCGCCAAATTATCTTTTAAGAGTTAAAAATTTTTAACTCAGGCATTTTTCGAATTTACGAAGTCTCATTCCACGAGCCGCGCGCGGATGTCGCCGAAGAGCAGCACGTCCTTCAAAACGGCGCGATCGGCGTAACCGCGCTCGTTTAGACTCAGGTGCAGCTCGCCTCGGCTGCTCGAAAATATCGGCTGGTTGATGAAAACCACGTAAATCGCCGCAGCCTGCTTATCTGCACCCGCGCCGCGCCCTTTAAAATTTGCGTCCGTTGCGCCGGTTTTCGTATCTGCTCCGCTAGAGCTTGCGCTTGCCGCTACGTCGGAGTTGGTGTCCGCATCGCTAGGCGGCGCGACGCCAAGCTCGCTCGCGATATTTGCAGCGGCACTTCCGCGCGGCCTTTCGATGTCGATCCTTCCGTCGGTGCTCTTTGCGCCTGCGGCTCGGACGAAAAATTTATCGCCCGAGTGCGGAATTTTAGAGAAATTGAAAAACAAACTCAGCAGGTCGTTCGTCGCAAAATAGGGCAAAATTTCATCGCTTACGAGCTGCAGCTCGCCGCCCGTGCCCTTGAACTTTTGAAATTTTATCGTTTTACGCGCGTAGTCGAAGGTGTAGGTTTTGCGCTCGTTTTTCGTCGTTTTGCTCTTTTTGCGCGAGACCTCGTGGACGTAGAGATCGGGCACCAAAAGCCCCGCCACGACGCGCCCCTTTGAGTGGAAGCTCTCGCGCCTTTGTCCGCTCAGGCTGCCTGCGACGCCCTGCGCAACGGCGTCCATTACGATCTCGTAGCGATCGCCCTGCCGCACGAGCCGCGTATTTGCGCTGCCGACCGCGCCGAAAACGCCGAACGAAATCTCATATTTCGCGCTGATCGTCTCGCCAAAAAGCGCACTCGCGCACAAAATCAAAGTAGCAAAAAATTTCATCCTTACCTTCCTTTCGCTTTGCAGCGCCCCATCATAAGGCGCCCGTTAAATTTACGCTCTTTGCGTCGCTTTATCGCATTGTGCTCGCAAAGCTCGCGCGGGAATCTGCGCCGCGTTTGTAAAATTTACCATAAAAAGCAAAACTCGCGCCGCCTATTTCATTTTCTCCATAGCGTGATTATTAAATATCAGCCACCGCTCGCCGTCGTGAAAGGCCGCGCCGTGTGCGCCTAAAGACACCGACTGTCGCCGCTTTTATATTTACGACGCATATACGGCTCGGCGCGCGCTTGCCAGAAATCGGCGATTTTATATTTCGTACAGGCCGCTTAGTCGCAAAGCGTGCCTGTGAATAAAATCAAAATTTCATATTGCGGCTATGTTTGCACTTTGCGCTAGCCGCTACGCCGCGCCCGTAAAATTTACGCTCTTTTGCGCCACTCGTAATTTGTACCGCCGTTTCGTGCCGCAAATGCAGCCGCGTCGGTCGCTAGTAAATCCGCTCAAATTCAAATGGCTCGCGCGGGTCAAATTTGTAAATTTAGTCCTTCCAAAGCCACCATTTCAGCTTGGCTTTGTCGGGACGGGGCGTGCTGGCGTAGTAGCAAATCATGCGGTAAACGTAGAGGATGCATCTGCCGCGTCCGAGCGCCTTTGTGCGTTCAAACATCTCGTCTGAATCCGCGCCCTTTAGCGAAGCAATGTCCTCGTAGCCCAGCGCCAGCAGATCAGCCTCTGTCGCCTCGCCGACATAGGGGATTTTCTTAAAATCGCTTGCGCCTTTACTCAAATTTTACTCCAATCTTTATTTAGATTTCGCTCGGCTCGCCATTTGGATAAAATTTTAAAACCCCTTGAGAGTGCGGAATTTCAAAATTTCACTCGTGCGAGGCAAGTTTTAAAATTTTATCCACGCGGTGCGAAAATTTTTAAAATTTACCTCGCCGCCGGGCCGCCGCCGCGCTTATGCGCGCCGCTTTTTAGTGCTAAGACGTCCGCCGCCGCGCTCATTATCGGAAATTTTATCCGTAAGCTAGCAGGGAGGCTTGGGCGCGGTAAAGTTTGAACGTTTTTAATCCCCAACGGAGTAAATTTACGCTTCTGCCTTGCGCCAAATGCAAAAATCTGATGCGTTTGTTTCAAACTCCAACGGATTTTGTAAAAAGATGACGACGGCGCTTCGACGTCATCCGAGCCGCCTTTGTGCGCATTTTGATTAAAATTTCTTTCGCGCGAAAATACCGTTTAAAACGAGCTTGCGTCAAATTTTACGCAAGCTCGAGCGTTAAATTTGATCCAAAATTCGCTCGCAGATTTCGCGCGGGTTTTGCGTCTGATAAATCGGGCGACCGACTACAATAAAATCAGCTCCCGCCTCGCGCGCGACGCCTAGATCCGCTACCCGCTTTTGATCTGCCGCACTCTCGCCAAACGGCCGTACGCCCGGGCAGAGCGTGATAAAATTTGCGCTCGTGGCGTCCTTGATTAGGCGGCTCTCGAATGCCGAGCAAACCATGCCGTCAAGGCCCGCTTGGTAGCTCATCACGCCAAATTTACGCACGGCGTCGCTTAAATTTTGCTCGTAAACCGCGCTAAACTCGGCCTCGTCAAAGCTCGTTAGCGCAGAGACTGCAAGCACTAGCGGGCGCGAACCGAGCCTATCCAGTCGCTGCATCACCGCGCTCATCGCGCGCTTGCCGCTGCTTGCGTGCACGTTTATCATATCAACGCCGATTTTAGCGATCTCCTCGGCAGCGTCAGCCATCGTGTTTGGGATATCGTAGAGCTTTAGATCGAGGAAAATTTTAAAATTTCCAATCTTTTTTAGCTCCCTCACAAAGCCCGCTCCGTCGCGCAAATAAGCTCTCAAGCCCACCTTGAGCCAAATTTTATCAGCCAAGCTCGCAAGCTCACCTGCTAGCTGCAAACACTCCTGCTTTGAGCCCAGATCAAGCGCGACGCATAGCTTCACCGTTTATCCTTGCCGCGCACTGCGCCTTTGCTGCCCGCAGGTCTTTTTGAGACGGCGCCTCTGCCGCCCGCAGATTTTTTCGGCGCGGTAGAGCTTTTGCGCCCCGCGCTACTTTTGGGCGCAGCATTTTTACCAGCAGTGCCCTTTTTTGGTGCAGCGCTTTTGCCGACTCTGAAATTTCTATCCGCGCCCTCTTTTTTTGGCGTGGCGTCTTTGCCTCGTTCGCCTGCCTTAAAATTTTTACCTCGCTCGCCTGTTTTGAAATTTTTGCCAGTTTTCTCCGTCTTGAATTTATCTTCGGTCTTGAAATTTCTCTCCGTTTTAAATTTTTTGCTCGCGGCGGATTTTTTGGTGGGCGCGCTACGAGTTTTTAAATTAGCGGGCTTTTTGGATGGCCTGCTTCTGCTCGCCGTAGAATTTTTCGGCGTGCCGCTCCTCTTTGCCTTAGTAAAATTTTTCGTCTCGCCGTCCGCGCCTGTAGGGATGAAATTTTTCGCCACAACGTTGCTGTCTGAAATAGCGGAGCTTTTCGCCGCAGTGGGCTTGAAATTTTCGCTTGTCGCCGTGGATAGCTCGGAATTTACGCCAGCCGTATTCGGCTTGGAAATTTTATCCGCCTCGATGTTCACGGGGCTATCTTTTAGCGCATCCAGCACGCCGTTTATAAATCTTGGCGAGATGCCAAGCTCCTTGGCGGAGTTGATCGCTTCGTTGATGACGATGCCCGCGTCCGTGTCCGTAAAGCGCAGTTCATACGCCCCGAGCCGCAGTATCGCGCGCTCCAGAGCCGAAATTTCGGCAAGCTTGAATTCCTTTAAATTTTCATCTATCAGGGCATCGACCGCGGTGAGATTTTCGCTAGCGCCGCGCAGAAGCGCCAGAGTCCAGTTGCGCTGCTCGTTGCGAATGCGCTTTTCTTCCAGATACTCGTCCGCAAAGTCCTCGCCGCCGCCGTTCATATCCCGGGAGTAAAGCAGCGAGATCGCAGCGAGCCTGGCTTGGTGTCTGGTGGCCATTTTACGCCTTTATGTTGCGAAATAGGCTTAGAAGCTCGATCGCGCCGCTCATCGCTTCAAAGCCCTTGTTACCGGCCTTTGCGCCTGCACGCTCGATCGCTTGCTCGATATTATCGGTAGTCAGCACACCGAAAGTCACGGGAGCGCCGTATTTTAGCATGGTGTTTGCGATGCCCTTGCTTACTTCGGCGCTTACGTAGTCAAAATGCGGAGTAGATCCGCGGATCACCGCGCCTAGGCAGACGACGGCGTCGTAGAGCTTGGAGCTTAGCGCCTTTTCAAGCGCGAGCGGGATCTCAAAAGCGCCCGGTACCAGCATCAGGCTTAAATTTTCCTCCTTGCCGCCGTGGCGTAAAAACGCATCGTGCGCCCCTTCGACCAGGCGATCGGTGATGATGTGGTTGAAGCGGGCGTTGATGATTAGGATCTTTTCGCTGCCCTTAAGAGCAAGCGAGCCTTCGATGATTTTCATGGTTTTCCTTTGCGTTAAATTTAGCGCTAAGCTTAGCTAAATTCGCCAAAATTCTAAATTAATTTCAGCATCGCGGCGCTTGAAATTATGAGAAATAGTAGGCGCTTTGCGCGCAGAAATTTCTCGCAGCGAACGAATACGCCTGGCATTGCGGTGCCGATCGTGCCGATGCCTGTGTATAAGCTTGGCGTGAATATGAAAAATATACGGAAGCACTGGTAAAGGAACTTAAAATGTATCCGG
>NZ_CALKTL010000062.1 GCF_937997405.1 uncultured Campylobacter sp.
ATAAAGCAACTCTTTTGAGCGTATCTTTCAAGCCGGCAACTGGATTTGCGATAGACTTTTTTACATCAATATTCCACAACTCGTCTTGATCATTTGAAATTTCAATCTTTATACGAACAAGCTTTGTTGTATCGCTAGATTTAAGAATACCCCACCATTTACCGTAAACAAGTAGCCTATGGGCTCTGTATAGATAAAAACCTTGAGATTTTATATAGCCTTCTCTTCCACTATATTTTTCCCATTCCAATAAAGTCACTTTTGAATGATGCGGTAAGATAAATGGAGTAATTTTTATTTCTTTTTCATTGTATTTGATTATTTCTGTAGATTTCATAAAGGTTGCATCATGTGTTGGATTAAACGGATTAAAAGGTATTAACAAATTATTGTTGATTGATATTTTTATTTTTCTTGCACCGTCAGCCCCCTCTAGAAATTGGTGAAAGACCAAGGATAAATGCTCTCTTAGTATTTCTAAGCATTCTGAAATTTGCTCAATTTTGTCCATATCTTCCCATATGACAAGAGTAGAGTTATCGTTTTTATAAAAATCTTTAAAAATTTCAAGATTTTTATATTCGCTCAACTCAGGTGTCAAAAGTAGCCATTTATCTCTTTTAGAGATATAGTCCAAATCCCATTGTTTAATATTTATCTGATTACATTTCTTTGATATAACAGTAAGTTTTTTACATTGAGAAAATGAAGCCGTTTTAAGACCTAAACCAAATTTACCAAGCGCGATATCATTTCTTCTCTCGTCTGGATTTTTCGATGATAGCCTCATAGCTTCTACTAGTTCATCTTTGTCCATTCCTGTACCATTATCTAGAAGACAAAAAAACGGTTCAGGATGTTGTATGGCATAGATTTTTATATCATTTGCACCGGCAGATATGCTGTTATCAATAATATCTGCAACAGCCACCTCAAAAGTATACCCTATGTCACGAAGCGATCTAACAAAATTTGCGACATTCGGATTAATTTCTATCGGATCCATCCAACACCGCTACAATCTCTTTTGCGATTTTTTCAACCATCGGCACAACAACAGAATTTCCAGCTTGTTTATACAGCTGTGCTCTTGATATGTTTGATGGAAGCATAAAATCTCGCGGAAATCCTTGCAAATTAAAGCATTCTTTTGGGGTTAATCTTCTTATTATACCATTATTTAATATTATTGGGATATTATGTCCGCCAACACCCATATTTGCAGTCAAGGTAGGGCAAACATTTGATTTATTGGAGCGAACATAATAACGCCTATATTGATAAACAATGTTTTCATCTGTCACACTTTCTACTACTCTACGATGAATTTTATTGCTTTTGTCATTATAAATATCAGATTGAATAACGCACGAATCATCTAGGAAGGATTTTATATTTCTGGGGGCCTTGCTTGTTTCTTTTGGTATTTGAAATCTAGCGGATAATAAATTCTCTTGTTTTGTTTCTAGTATATTTTCTTTTATAGGCTTTTCAAATGAATAATCGCTTTCATCTTTAAAGCCTACGATATATATTCTTTCCCTCCCTTGTGGTATGTCTGTATACTTTGCAACATTTAGCACAAATGGTATAAAAGAATATCCAGTCTTTTTTATTTCATCTTTAATGATTTTAAAAGTTTTTCCGTTATTATGTGTTGCAAGAGTTTTGACATTTTCTAAAAAATAGGCTTTTGGCCTCAACTCTTTTAATAGTCTCGATACTTCAAAAAAAAGCTTTCCTCGCCCATCTTCGAACCCTTTTCCGTGCCCAGCTTGCGAAAATGGTTGGCAAGGAAATCCTGCAGTAAGTATATCTATACTAGATAGAGTTTTATTATTTAATTTTTTAACGTCTCCTTCGATAAGATTTATGCTCTTATGATTTAATCTATAAGTCATACAGGCATTCTTGTCAATTTCATTTGCCCAAATAACATCACAATTTGAATTCTTAAATGCTTGGCATATACCACCAACGCCAGCAAACAAACTTCCTACTCTATAACTCACAGATACCTTCTTATTTTTGAAGATTTTATAATAACGCTCATTAAATTTTGCTGATTTTATTTTTAAATTTTAGATCGTTGCTTTATATAATTGCAAACAATTTAATTATATTTCAAAGTATGCTTAAAAAGCTATTCAAGTTAAGGTTTCAAATTTCATTCTTAAAATTTAAAGGTAAATCGCGTAAATCTTACCGCCGAACGCGACACATTTTTTTAAATTTAGCGCGCCGTCCTGTGCGTAGCGCGTTAAAGCTTTTGGCTTGAAATCGCTTTAAATTTATCGCAAGCAAGACGGCGCCGCTTGCTAAATTGAACAAAGCCTGCTCTTGCGGTCAAAGGGCTTATGTCTGCGGGCTCCGTGCAGTTTGAAATTAATATATTAAGACCGAATTAAATGGCGCACGTAAAATTTAATGATTGAATTCTGCCGAGCTTGCTACGTTAAGCGATAATTTTTGAAATTTAAAATTCCACTCGCGGAATTTTAAAAAATTTTCCCGCAGATCGCATATCCCCACAGCGCGGCGTTGAGAAATAGGCTCATCATCACGGCTGTGCTTGCGGTGTCTTTGGCGCCCTTGGCTAGCGGGTGGATTTCGCTCGTGGCAAGATCAACCGCGCGCTCAATGGCTGAGTTTACGCACTCTAGTGCGATGGTAAAGACCGCGCCGAAGATCAAAAATAGATTTAGCACCGCGCCGAAATTCCAAAAAAATAGCGACAGTGCAAGCGGGACGAACACGCAAAGCTCGAGCCTGAAGCTACGCTCGCTGCGCAGCATCTCGGCAAGACCCGCCATCGCGTAGCCCCAGTTGGCAAAAAATCGGTATTTGGGCTGATTGCGCATAATTTTCCTTTAAATTTAGTCAAAATTTCGTATAATCATACCAAAATTTTTGCGCCAAAGGCTAAATTTGAAACTGATTAGTTGGAACGTAAACGGGCTGCGCGCAGTGCTCGGCAAAGACGGCTTTGCGTGGCTTGCGGAGCAAAACCCCGATTTTTTGGGCTTGCAAGAGATCAAGGTGAGCGAAAAGGACGCCCCAAAAGGGCTTTACGAGCTCGGATTTTCCCAGATCGATCTAAATTCCGCCGCTCGCGCGGGATATTCGGGCGTAGCGAGCCTAGCAAAATTTAAAAGCGAGACGAGCAAGTCGCTGTTTTTCCCAGACGACGAAGGACGCGTGCTGCAGCACCGCTTCGGCGATGTCGTGCTTTTTAATATCTACTTTCCCAACGGCCAAAAGGACGAGGCGCGGCTAGCCTATAAGATGGAATTTTACGCGAAATTCTTAGCCTATGCGCGCAGCCTCGCGGAGCAGGGGCTCGGGGTGATATTTTGCGGCGACGTAAATACCGCGCACCGCGAGATCGATCTTGCAAACCCAAAAGCAAACTCCAAAACCTCGGGCTTTTTGCCGATCGAGCGGGCGTGGCTAGATGAGGTGGAGGCGGCGGGCTTCATCGATACCTTTCGTGCCGTGCGCGGCGAGCTGCGGGACGCCTACTCGTGGTGGAGCTACCGCTTTAACGCGCGCGCAAAAAACGTAGGCTGGCGGATCGATTATTTTTTCATCTCGGCAAATTTGCGCTCGCGGCTAAAGGACGCTTTCATCCTAAGCGACGTGATGGGCAGCGATCACTGCCCCGTGGGCATCGAGATCGAAATTTAGCCGGGGCAAATTTCGCGGCGCGAGCTTTGATTTGCGCGGCTCGCGGGCAAGGTGCGCGGCCCTGAGCGCTTTCGCGGCTGCGAGCGAGCAAGGATGTTTTGTGGTAGCGATGATAATATTTCCGCAGTGGCTCAGTTGCTTTTGGCTCGTGGATTTGGCGCTTGCAAGCTGCTTTTGCGGCAAAGTAGCGCATAAATTTAACGCTTGTGGGCAGAATGCTTCCACGGCGGCGCGAGTATGGGCTTTCGTAACCGTTTGCAAGATTGCGTCCGAGCGGGTGCTCGCAGACTTAGATGCCGCCCTGACGGCTCGCGCGGATCGAACAGATCGCGCATAAACGCTGCGCGATAAAATTTTAAATTTAAGGAGAGAAAATGTTGAGCGATATCGAAATAGCAAATGCGGCGAAGCCGGATAAAATTTCAAATGTTGCGAAAAATTTGGGGCTTAGCGAGGATGAGATCGAGCTGTACGGCCACTACAAAGCCAAGCTAAACATCAAGCCGCGATCGCGCGCTTCGAAGCTTATCTTGGTCACGGCGACCAATCCGACGCCGTTTGGTGAGGGCAAGACGACGACCTCCATTGGTCTAGCCGACGCGCTAAAGCGTCTGGGCAAAAGCGTCTGCCTTGCGCTACGCGAGCCGTCGCTGGGGCCAGTTTTTGGTATCAAAGGCGGGGCTGCCGGCGGCGGGTATTCGCAGCTAGTGCCGATGGATGATCTAAATTTGCACTTCAACGGCGATTTTCACGCGATAACCTCCGCGAACAACCTCATTTCGGCGGTCATCGACAACTCGCTGTATCAAGAAAACCCGCTAAAGATCGATAAAATTTTGTGGAAGCGCTGCATGGATATGAATGATCGCGCACTGCGCCACATCACTGTTGGGCAGGGCGGACGCACCGACGGAGTGCAGCGCGAGGACGGCTTTAATATCACCGCAGCTAGTGAGATAATGGCGGTTCTGTGCCTCTCGAACGATCTTGCCGAGCTTAAGGAAAACATCGCAAACATCATGGTCGCCTACGATACGCAGGGAAAGCCGATATACGTGCGCGATCTGGGCTGCGCGGATGCCGTGGCGATCCTGCTAAAAGACGCGATGAAGCCAAATCTCATCCAAAGTCTTGAACATACGCCCGCGCTCGTGCACGGAGGACCCTTCGCAAATATCGCGCACGGCTGTAACTCCATAATGGCGAGCAAGCTAGCTCTAAGTCTTGCCGATTACGCCGTGACGGAGGCTGGCTTCGGAAGCGAGCTCGGGGCTGAGAAATTTATCGACATCAAGTGTCGCCGCGCAGGCATCGCTCCGGATGCCGCGGTGCTGGTTAGCACGATCCGCTCGCTTAAATATAACGGCGGCGCTGATAAAGAAAGTATCGCGAGCCCTGATCTTGCCGCGCTTCAAAAAGGCATCGTAAATTTAGGCGGGCATATTGAAATTTTACAAAACTTTGGGCTAAATCCGGTCGTGGCGCTTAACCGCTTCAGCTTTGATAGTGACGAGGAGATCGCTTTCGTGCGTGAGTACTGCAAGCAGCGCGGCGTGCAGATGGCGATTTGCGAAAATTTCGCCAAAGGCGGCGAGGGCGCGCTTGAGCTAGCCCGCCTCGTCATAGATGAGTGCGAGCGCGCTAAGGAGCTGAAATTCGCCTACGAGCTTAGCGACGATACGGCGAGCAAGATCGAAAAGATCGCCGTTAAAATTTACGGCGCGAGCGAGGTCGTTTTCGAGCCCGAGGCGCAAAAGGCGCTACAGCACATCAAGGCCTTGGGACTTGAGCGGCTAAACGTCTGTATCGCCAAGACGCAGTATAGCTTCAGCGACGATGCCAAGGCGCTTGGGCGCGCGCGCGGCTTTAAGCTCAGCGTTAAGGACCTTCAGATCCGTACGGGAGCGGGCTTTATCGTCGCCGTCTGCGGCAAGATAATGCTGATGCCGGGGCTGCCGAAGGTTCCTAATGCGCTAAATATGAAGATCACGGATGGGGGCGTTATAAGCGGGCTGGCGTGATCTGAAATTTTATTTTAGGTGCTCAAAACCAAAGCCGAAAATTCCGCGCTTGGACGGTAAAATTTGGCTGTGGGCTTCGGCGGCGATAAATTTTGCTTGCAGGTTGCGGTGAGTTTATCGCGCCCCGGTTTTAGCGCGTCATGGTTTTACTACGCTCGAGCTTTATTGTGCTAGGCTTTAGCCAGTTGAATTTTGATTATTCGGGTTATTCGGGTTATTCGGGTTATTCGGGTTATTCGGGTTATTCGGGTTTCTACGCGCCGGGCTCGGCCCGCGAAATTTCATTAAATTTCGCGCAAGATCTACGTAGAAATTTGGCGTGAAACTTGCTCGGGTTTAGCATTTAAAATTTCGCGAGCGAAATTCCGCGAAAAAACCGGGCGCAAGATCTTAAACCGAACCGTCCGCGAGCTTGCGAGCTCACTCGCGGCAAGATTTAAAATTTCATAACGCGCGAGCTCGCCGTAAAATTTAAAATTTCACGCGGCCGCGCACAGTGTCATGTGTCGCTACGAGATTCTAAATTTCATGCCGAGCCGCGCCGTGAAATTTGATCCGTCGGTCGCGCAGCAGATCGCCGCACGATCTAAAATTCGCGCTTGCACCGCGATATGCACCGCCGCAAGTTAAATTATGCGGCAGGCGAGCTAAATTTTACGCTCGTGCGGATCAATCATGTTGGCGGAGGTTTGCAGAGCCTAGATTAAATTTCACGCACTGCCGTGCAGCGCCTGCGGTGGGCGCGGACGTCTGATCTGCTCTGCTTGCAAAGGCAGGAGTGTTATAACCGCGCGACATCGTAGAACTAAATTTTACGAGCCGATGCGTCGCGGCAATGAAATTTTGCGCCGTGCTGCTCGCTGCGACTAAATTTGTGCGATGATATGTCGGCTATGCGCTCGTAAATTAAATTGCACTCCACGCACCCGTCGCCTGATTGTCG
Source organism: uncultured Campylobacter sp. (assembly GCF_937997405.1). Taxonomy (GTDB): domain Bacteria; phylum Campylobacterota; class Campylobacteria; order Campylobacterales; family Campylobacteraceae; genus Campylobacter_B. The sequence continues at coordinate 6,652 of NZ_CALKTL010000062.1, forward strand.
CGCGGGATTGAAATTTGCGCGCCGCTTATCGCAGAATTTTAGGCCGCTGCATGCCGCGCTATAGCTGTCGTAAAATTTTAAATTGCATGTCGTACGTACGAGCTCGCCGTGAAATTTAAAATTTTATGTAGGCGTGAAATTTGCTTCGCGTTACGCTGTGTCGTACATCGTCGCGAGCCAAATTATGTGCTGCTGCGGAATTAAAGCTTGCATGCCCGCTACTACCGCTCGGGCGCCGTATGCCTGGCGGCTCCGTTTTGCGATCCGTTCGCGCCGTATTTGTTGCGGCAGTTATGTACGTCGCCGCGCCGCAGTGCGAAATTCCGCGTCTAGCTCTATTTTAGAGTTTTGATTTGCAGCGAGATTTTACGGCGCGCAATGGCGCTAAATTCCATCCTGCGTGAGATTTTAGAATTTTAAAATTCCCTTTCGCGGTATAATTATATGAAATGCTAAAATTTGCGGGATCTTAATAAAGGAATTTTAAAATTTATGCGGCGCGGCTTTGTGGCGTGCCTGCAAGAAAGGAGCGATCATGGACAAGCTGGATAAAGAGGAGCTTGCAGAGGCGTTTGTTGCTAGACTAAAAGCTTTAGCGCGTAGCGGCGGCGCCGATCTGCGTGAGCTTGATCGCGAGTTTTATGGATTTAGCGTGCGACTTGGCGTGCGTTATGACTTTGCCGGCAAGTTTAGCGTCTCGCAGATAAGTGGCGGCGAGCGCGCGCAGCTGCATTTCGCAGATATCGCGCAGTTCGAGGCTCATGCGCGCGAGTGCCTACGCGCGGCAAGCACTGATGCGGAGCTAAGCGAGACCTTTATGCTACGCCTGCGTGCAGACCCCCAAAAAGCCGCTATGAATGCGGATCAAATCATAAAATTCCAAGATTTTAAGCCCTTTAGCGTTCATCTGCGTTGCGAGCATTGCGGCGGATCGGGCAGGAGGCGCTGCAATGCTTGCGAAGGCGCAGGCAAGGCGCCGTGCGCTAACTGCGGCGGGCGCGGGCGCTTGATCTGCCCCGATTGCAAGGGCACCGGCGGCTATAGCCGTGCGGCATTAAGCTCTATGGACGCTCATGCGCGCAACCTTTCTGGAGGCGACTCTGCGGGCTCTGCGCCAAATTCTATGGGCTATCGCTTCATTCCCTGCGCTAACTGCGGCGGTAGCGGCTCTCGCATTTGTCCCGCTTGCGGCGGCGCAGGCAGATTGCGCTGCGAAAAGTGCGGTGGTGCGGGCGATTTTCGCTGCGATCACTGCGATGGGCGCGGGTATTTCACTCGCACCGGCAAAGTATCCGTTTATGCCCGCCCGAGCGTCAGCATAGGCGCGAGCTCGCAGGTTTTTGGGCGCGAGCTGCTGGAGTTTTTATGCAGCAAGGGCGTAGGCTTTGCAGCGCGCAGACTTTTGTTTCGTCTATGCTCGCTGCGAGCGGCGCAGGGCGGCTGCGAAGCGGTATTTAGCGCGGAGGATGATTTTTTGCGCTTGAGTTTTGCCGTCTGCGGCAAGGCTTACGATGCGGCGTGCTTCGGTGGCGCGACATTCGTAAGACCTAACTTTTTGGACGAAGTTTTTGCGCCGGAGCTTGCGGCGGTGCGCGGTGCACCCGCTAGGCTAGGGCGGAACGATGCGCAAAGCCTTTTTGCGCTATTTCGCGCGAAGCCTGCGCTGGATGCGGCGATGCGCCTAGCTAGTGCTAGGCTGCGCGGCGAGACGCTAAATCTTGAGCAGTTACGCGGCGCGGACGGACATTTTAACTTTGCAAATTCTGCCCGCAGCGCGACTGATCGCGACGCTTTGAGCCTTGCAAAAGACGCTTCGCGCAAAGAAAATCTCAAGGGCAGCGCGAGCGTAAAATTTGCGGGCATGAAATTCGCGAGCGCTCCGGCAAATTCTATGGGCGCGGAAGATAATCGCCTGGGGTTGCGCGGAGAGCAAGGCAGGTTCGCAGGAGGAGTGAGCGGCGGCATAAAATTTGCCGGGGCGGATCTTTCGGGAGAGAATTCTGCTAGCGATTTTGAGGCTAGGCAGCAAAGCAGCGAACCTCTCGCGCAGAATGGACCTAATTTTGCCGGCTCGCAAGAGGGCTTAAGCAGCACTTATGATCGCGCTACGGAGGGTCTTTGCGAATTACACGGCGAGCGAGATTACCGAGATTTAAGCGCCTTGGGTGCTGAAAATTCCACAAATTCCATAGACTCCGCCGCGATAAATTCTGCAAATTCCAAAAATCTAGCCGCTGCAAAATTTAAAAATCGCGCGAACACGCAAGATCCTGCGTCAAATTCTAAAATTTCGCCCTTTGCACGATTAAAGAAGTTCTTTTTCCCACGTTCTTTGCGCGAGGATTGCGTGCAGAGTTTCGCCGCGGCGCTTATGCGCGTTTGCGAGGGCTTTATTTCGCAGCAATGCGCTCGCGATTTGGGCAGCGCGATGGCTGGGGCGCTTGGCGTGCTAAGTCCGCGATATGACCGCGCGGTGTGGTGCATAGGCGGAGGCGCGCTCATCGCGGCGGCTGCGCTGGCGTGCGAGGGCTGCTTCGAGATGATCTTTGCGGAGCATTATTTTTGGGCACTTGCGTGCGGCGCGGTAATCGCCGCTGTGGGGCTGTTAGGCGGTGTGGCGCTGTGGCTGGCAAGCGTAGTGCGGTGCGTCGTAAAAGCTCGTAAAATCCCGCGAGAGTATCGCTGCGGCAGAGGCGGCGCGGCGTTTGCTCGCTTTTGTAAAGCTCTGCTCTGCGCCGTTTTAACTAGTGCAATCTACGGAGGCGCGGCAAATACGGGCTACGTGCCGAAAACCGGCGCAGCAGGGCTATTGCGAGGGTGGATGCCTGCGTTTTTTGAGGACGAAAATTCCGCTTCCGCGAGTGATGGCGTAAATTCTGTAGACGAAAATTCTACGAGTGCAAGCTCTAGCGGCTCTGAAAGCCCTGCTTCAAATTCCGCTTCCGGGGCGACTAAGGATTCCGCTGCGATGCAAAAGGATAAAATTTTATATATCCAAAAAAGCATCGGAGCCAAGCAGGATGGGATTTTTGGCGCACGCACGCTAAAAAAGGCGAGAGAGGTTTTGGATCAAAATCTAAGCGGCGTCGATGAAATTTACGAAGCTCTAAAAAGCAAAGAGCAGGCGAGAACGAACCCGAACTCTAGCGATCAAACTGCGCCTTAACGATAAATCTGCGCCTTAGGCTTGGCGGGCGATCTTAAAAAATCAAAAAGGACTAAAATGAAAAATAAAATTTTAATTCTAGCGCTTATCGCGACGCTTGCTGCAAATTTCGCGCTAGCCGAAAATTTTGAAATCACTGCAGACGATATAAGCAGGGCTACGAAATCCTGCGATAAGGGCGATATGAAGTTGTGCGGGGCCTTGGCGCAGATTTATAATTATGGCTGGGGCGTGCCGCAAGATCTGCTAAAGGCTGCACCGTTATACGTCAAAGCTTGCAAAGGCGGCGATGTGGAGTCGTGCGTAAATTTAGGCATTTTGTATCAAAGCGGAGAGGGGATGCCGCGCGATGAGGCGAAGGCGGCGGAGCTGTTCGACAAAGCCTGCGATGACGGGCACGCGATAGGCTGCAGTAACGCAGGATCTGCGTATATCGGAGGCAGAGGCGTGCGCAAAGACGCTATAAAGGGCGTAGGTTATTATGTGCGCGGTTGCGATATGGATATCGCGGACAGCTGGCTTGCGTGCTTAAATTTAGCGCGTCTTTACGAGGGCATAGATAATGTTAAAGCCGTAGAATACTACAAAAAGGCCTGCGAGCTGGGCGGCAAGGATAGATTTATGAGCTCGGTAGCGGAGCATGAAAGGGCATGGCAAAGCTCATGCGAAAGCTACGAAAGGCTTAAATAGCCGCGCAAGCCCTTATATGCTCGTATTTTATGAGGCAAAATCATGACGTTAGCGCTGATCCGCCACGTTACGCCGCTGATCGATAGCGGCGTGCGCGATGCCGCAGAAGCCGCTCGCCGCGCGATCCTATATGACGCTACGTAAAGCTTAGCTCTGTATGAAACCTATAAATTTAAAAGCAGCGCCACATACGAAAAGCTTGCCAGCATAAGCCGAGTATGCTCATCGCCGCTGCCGCGCGCCGCGCTTACGGCGCAAAAGCTATTCCCGCAGCGGGGCATAGAGTACCTAGAGGCTTTGCGCGAGTTTAATCTACGAATATTCCCCATGCCGCTAATAAAAATGCCGTTTGATTGTTGGCTCGTGCTCTCGCGCCTGCTGTGGCTGTGCGGCACGAACCCTAGCGGCGCAAGCGCAGGAGCGGAACGGCGGCGCGCGCTTGATCTGGCGCCGTCTTTGCTAGAGACGGACACTGCGGTGATCGCGCACGGCTTCGTGCTGCGCGTAATACGCCATAGCGCGCGGCGGGCAGGCTACCGCCTGATATACCGCTTTTGCGAGGGCTGCTTCTGCGTAGAAATTTGGCAGCGCGCCGCCTAAAGATACCGCTCTGCGCGAAATTTTGAAATTTTGCGCAGCTAAGAGATTATGAAATTTCGTAAAAGGGATTTACAATCGGAATTTCGCGCCGCAAAATCGAAAAGACGGAGCTTTGCTAGATTAAATTTACAGGTCAAATTTATCGGAAGCTACTTTGAAATTTTGCGGAATTTTATTTCAGCGCAAAGATAGCGCCGTTTTAAAAGGTGGGAGATTCTTGAAATTTATGCACGCGCCACGATAAACGCGAGCTGCATCGATTTGCGTAGGTAAATCGTGCTGAGTTAAAATTTAGAATTTATGACGCAAAATTTTAAAATTCTACGAACCGTAAATTTACGGCTTAAATCCAAAATTCCGTTATGATGAAATTTAAAAATTTTACGTTGCTTTAAATTTGCCTGCAAATTTGAAATTTCATGTTATTTAACGAGTTACGCACTGCACCGATAAATCTGCGAGGATTTAAAAATCCTCGCTTCGCACCACCGAATTTATGCTAGTAGGTGTAGAACCTCTCTAAAACACCACTAGATACGCATTTAATAGCTTGTGCATTTTTTATAAACTTAGAGGCAGTAACTATAGGAGTAATTTTCGCAATTCTTCTCTATATAATTCTAGCAAAAGGTTACTTATATAACTATCATTTATAAGTTGTTATTATTTTTACAATATTTTTTAGCATGGGTTTAAAATTTATAAAATCTATATCTTTATAGTTCTTTGAAATATATTTTGAAAAAATTTCCTTACTATAGTGCTTTTGTTTATCAAAAATAGCCGAGTCCCTACAAAATACTTTTCCATCCATCTTATGATTAAGCGTCTTATCATCAAACAAATCTTCTATTTCACACTCTTCTTTATCTCTTACTAGCTGATTTGTTATCATAAATAAGTTGTCTACAATATTTGCATATAGCTCTTTATCTAATATATTCTCAAATTCTTTCTTATTGGTAAAATTTATAAATTTCCTTACAGGCTTCTTATTATTAGGTATTTCATTGTCAAAAATAAGAATGACTGGATTTGCAGCTATATCTTTTGTTATTTTTTTAAAATACTCAGAATAATTTACAACTTCTCGTCCTACAAAAAACCTATAGATATTTTGAATTGAATCCGCTCCATCTTTTACAAAATTTAAAAAATATTCAAGCCTCTTTGTTCTTCTTAAAAATGATACTTTAAATTCGAATTCGTCATTACTATTTTTTTTAATCAAATCTGGAAAATATGCATATAGACTTTTTATTGCGGATTTCAAATACAATATATCCGTTTTTCCTTCTGTAATAATGAGTGGTTTTTGATTAGCAAAGAAATACTTATAAAAAATAAATTTTTGATATTCTTTTTCTCTGCAATTTAACTTTTTATCATTACTTTTCTTACCATCGTTATGTTTATTATCATTAATATTGATTATATTGTTATACCGATCAATTTGATTAATAAAAGCAAATCTTCCTTCAAGTTGATTCATGGTGGCATCTTTGCCATCAATATTAAAGGATTTATTCTTATAAAGAGAATTGGCCATAGCTCTTGTATATTTACAATAACCATGATTTATACTTATTTTTTTATTAACAACCAATCCAGTAACTTCTTGTCTTGAATCTTTATAGAAAAGCCTAGTCTTCTTCTGGTTAATGCAAAAGCCCGCCTTTTCTACTTCTTTCGAAATACACAATAAAAACTCATTATATATATTCAAAAAATCTTTATTATTGGTAGAAAATGTTAAATCATCTGCGTATCTTGTATAATCAAGCTTATATTTTTTAGCAAGTTTTAATATTCGCATATCAAATATATTACATATTATGTTTGATATAATTGGAGAAGTCGGGGCTCCTTGCGGAAGAGAACCCTTGTAACAACATAATTGAGCTATAATAATTGCTATATCTTTTGGGATTCTGAAATTTATATTTTTTTCAAAAAACCCAACAACTCTACCGAAATGAAAGCTAGCGAAAAAGTCCTTTAAATCTATATTTAAAACAAACCGCTTATTTCTGTGGATTCTAGCATTAGTTATTATGCTTTTGCCTTTTTCAAAACCGTGAGAGATATTAATTTTTATATTTTCATCTTTTTTGATCTTATTTTGATAGTTATACAGCTTATTCATTAGTCTATTTTGTATTTTTTTTAAAATCTTCTTATCAGGCGCATTAATGATTCTAGTGCCACCATTCTTCTTTGGTATTTCAAATGTAGTATATAAATTCTCCACTTTAATGTGATAAAGTATGTAGGTTAATAATTTAAGTTCAATTCCCAAAAAAACAGCAAAATCTTTTCTTGTTTTTACATCTTTTAAACTAAGCATAACTATCCAAAGGAAAAATCAGAATGTGTGGCAACTCATTATACAAAATAATTGCATTATTGTAAGCATGTAGCAAAGTTTGCCAACATTTTAGTCAACGTTTGCGAAACACAAAC
>NZ_CALKTL010000063.1 GCF_937997405.1 uncultured Campylobacter sp.
GATGTCGCCGCCCGCGCAATACATTTTTGAAATGGGATTTTATGCAAATTCTGTTTAAAATGGATTTAACTTTTTAAATTTAAAAGCAGCGGAGTAGCTTAAAATTTATAACTATCCAAGTGCCATTAATATAAGCATTAAAAACGCTTATTTTTGATTTTTAAATTTGAGCTGTTTTTAGTAAATTTTGCTTACAAATTTTGTATAATTTTTAAAATTTTATCTCGAAAAGAGGAGCAAATATGAGATTTATCGTTATATTGTTTTTGGTGGTCGGCGGCTGTTTCGGAGGCAATATAACCGACTTTCAAAGCTTGGAAAAATTTATCAAAGATGGGCAAGCGAAAGGATATTTTCCTAAAAAGATTTTAGTGACGCAAGGATTTGATACCACCGTATTAGAAGACGTGAGTTTAAATTTTAGCAAAACCATATATTGGGACATAAATTCTCGCTGCAACCAAAACGCAGACGAAATCATTATAGCCGAAAGCGATACGAGGCACTCTATAGTTTGCCCCGGAAATAACAACGTCTATATTTTGACGGGCGGCAGAAGCGATGTGGAAGACCCATGGGGAAACGATATCTTCGTAATGGGCGAGAACGATGATAAAATTTCAAAAAGCTGGGGTACAAATATATTTATATTCGGCAAAAGATGGGGGCATGATAAGATAGGAATTGGCGATTCTAGGATAAATCCGGCGTCAAACCCTGAATACAAAAACGAATTTCCTTACGAGTTTAGCCACTTTTTCATCTTTGATAGCGGGGTTAAAAAGGATGATTTAGTTTTTAACTTTAACAAGATAATAAATTTAAAAACAAACGACTCTATAGAACTTACAGATTTTAACGGCATAAATTTGATTTTTAAAGACGAGCCGGGTAAATACTACGGCACAAATTCATTAAAGGAGATTTACGACGAAAACTTTTTCGTTACGCCTAAGACTGAAGAGAGTTTGAGTATAGATGAGATACAAACATTGCTTCACAAAACGGCATATTCAGACAACGCCAAAGATGCTAAAAAATACTGCGAAATGGGCGGCGATCCGAATTTTAGAGGTCATGAAAATACCACTCCCATCGAAATGGCGGTAATGTTAGGTAGCGAAAATTCGCTTCGCGCGATGCTAGAGTGCGCAAAAAGACTGACTGATAGCGCAATGATGATGAGCGTATTCGGAAGCCAACACGACGATGAGAAGAGTTTTAGGCTCGTAAAGCTTTTAGAAAAATACGGCGGAAATTTTAAAGCAAAGGATAGGGATGGCTGCTCCATGGTAAATTATGCGGCAAGTTCTCATAGTCTAGAAATCGTAAAATATCTAGTAGAAAGAGGCGCCGATCCAAAAGCTAGATGTTCTCATAACCAAAGTGTAACTCCATCGGATTGGGCAAGGAAAAACGAGGATAAAAGAGTATATGAGTATCTAAAAAGCCTAGAAGCTAAATAAAAGGTATGCTAAATGGCTTCTTATCACCTGCTTTAAATCAGCGCGATAAAATTATTGGCGTTTTTGATGCTGATAGCAAGGCGCAGCAAGCTTTTATGATATCGATTTGGCTTATGGCTGCAGCGACGGAACTTATTTATATGCCATCTAGAATGGGCGGCATATCGGACTATCTAGAGCACCAAGATTTGCGGCTATGCCAAAAAGCTTTAAGTTTTCGGCGAAAATTTTATTTTGCATTATTTTTGTTGAAATTATATAATTTAATCCAAAATTTATATACACTTCGCTATTATCTCATTTTTAATTTCGCGGCCCACTCGTCTAGTGGTTAGGACGCTGGCCTCTCACGCCGGTAACAGGAGTTCAAATCTCCTGTGGGTCACCATTTCATCACTTAAAATCAATTAAAATTTTCTATCATTCAGCTGCCTGCCCTTGAAATTTAAGACCTCATTTGATTTTTGAGTATTTTGATTAAAATTTCATCATATTTTTACCGAGGCTAATTGATCTAGAATGAAAGTCGCTCGAATTAAAATTTAGATCAAATTGTAAAATTCACGGCTAAATCCCGCCGTTACTTATATTTTCCAGATTGCGCAGCCTGTTCCAGTTTTGTTCGTTTTGTAAATTTCTCATATTTTGTCGCTGTTGCATCTGCTCCAGTTGCTGCTGCGATTGCTGTTGCATTAGGCTTTGCCGCGCGGCAATATATTGCTCTTGCGCTCTTTGCTGAGCTTGCGCGCTATTTGCTCTGAATGAATTAAGCGTATCTTGCGATACCGCTTGCTTTTGCGCCGCACGCGCGACTTCGGCGTCAATCTTTTGTCGCTTCGCGCAGCGGTTTGACTGCTCCTTATTTAGCGAGCTTGCGACGTCGCATCTGCTCGCGTCCGCCAAGAATGGAGTCTCCTCGTCGTTCTGCGAGAGCAGCGAGCAACCTCCAAGCAAGACGACCAAAATAAGGGCAAGGAAAAATTTTAACTTCACAGTCGCCTTTCAAATTTTATCTTTAATTCCCCGCAGCCGTTAATCCGCATAGCCGCCTCTTAAATTTTATCTTTAATTCCCGACCGCCGCTAGTCTGCGCCCTTTGCGAGGTCGAACCCGCACTGCGCCACAAGCGCCTTATCGCTTGCGATGCTATCGCCGGTGGTGGTTAAGAAATTGCCCGTAAGCGCCGAGTTAATACCGCATCCAAGCGCCGTGCGCACGTGCTCGCCCAAATTTCGTCTGCCGCCTGCGAAGCGCAGATACGCGCGCGGCAAGATGAAGCGGTAGATCGCGATCGATTTTAAAATTTCATCGTGCGCTAGCGGCGCGGCGTTTTGCAACGGAGTGCCCTTGATCGGGGTCAGGATATTGATCGGCACGGAGCTAACGCCCAGCTCTCGCAGCTGCAGCGCCATATCGATGCGATCCTCCATGCCCTCGCCTAGCCCGAAAATCCCACCGCTACATACGTCAAGCCCTACGGCGCGGCAGTTTTGTATCGTTTGGATGCGGTCGTCGTAGCTGTGCGTCGTGCAGATCTGCGGATAAAATTTGCGCGAAGTCTCGAGATTGTGATGATAGGTCTGCACGCCGCTTGCTTTAAGCAGCGCCAGCGCGGGCTTTGAGGCGATCCCCAGCGAGGCGCACAGATGCAGCCGCGTTTCGCTTCGCAGCCGCTCATAGATCGCGCAGTATGCCTTAAGATCGGAGCTTTTTTGAGAAATTCCGCGCCCGCTGGCGACGAGCGAGAAGCGATGCGTCTGCTCGGCTTCGTTTGCAAGCGCGGCGCTTAGCACCTGCTGCTCGCCCAAAATTCCGTAAGTCTCGCAGCCCGTGTTAAAATGCGCCGACTGCGCGCAGTATTTGCAGTCCTCGCTACAGCGTCCCGATTTTACGTTTATGATCGTGCAAAGATTAAATTTATCGCCGCAAAACTCGCGCCTGATCTCATCCGCCGCCGCAAAAAGCGCGCCCAAATCCTCGCACTGCGCCAGATCTAGCGCCTGTTGCTTTGCAATCTCGCAGCCGCCTATCACGCGATCTTTCAGCTCGGAAATATAAAATTTGTCTATCAATACTTAGCCTTTTTGAAAAAAATGCGTAATTATACAACGCTAAATTTAAAGCAAAGCTCGCGCGTGAAATTTTGGCGCAGGAATTTTACGCTAAAAATTTTGCGCGGAATTTTACGCCCTTCGCTCGCCGCTTTTGCGCCGCGACTTTTACGGACGGCTCGTCTGTGCGCTTGCATGGGGGCGCAAATCAAAATCGCTTAAAAGTTGCGGCGCGGTAAATTTTACGCGTATGAAAATACATATCGAGCCGCTGCCTGCGGCATCTGCATGCGATTTATCGTTTTGAAATTTTATTTTGGCTAAAATTGCGACTTTAAATTTAAAGGCAAAAAATGAAATACGACGTTATCGTTGTGGGCGGCGGGCACGCGGGTATCGAGGCAAGCTTAGCCGCCGCAAAAATGGGCGCAAAGACGCTGCTAATTACGATCTTGGCCGAGCAGATCGGCGCTGCGAGCTGTAACCCGGCTATCGGCGGCCTTGCAAAGGGGCATCTGGTAAAGGAAATCGACGCACTGGGCGGTCAGATGGGGCTTGCGGCGGATGCGTGCGGGCTGCAGTTTAGAATTTTAAACGAGAGCAAAGGCCCCGCCGTGCGAGGCTCGCGTGCTCAGATAGATATGGACGAATACCGCATCTACATGCGAAATTTGCTGCTAAACACGCAGGGGCTGGACATAAGCCAGGAGATCGCGAGCGAAATTTTAACCTGCGAGCAAGGCGGCGCTCCGCGCATTTGCGGCGTTAAAACCCATCTTGGCAACGTTTATGAAACAAAGCATCTGATAATCACCGCCGGTACCTTTTTAAACGGGCTAATTCACGTGGGCGAGAACAAGCTGCAAGCGGGACGCGTGGGCGAGCTGGCGAGCGTCGAGCTAGCCGAATCGCTGCGAAGTCTAGGGTTGCAAATGGGGCGGCTAAAGACCGGTACCTGCCCAAGGATCGATGCTAAGACGATCGATTTTAGCGTGCTTGAGCGCCAAGACACCGACGCGGCCTCCGAGAGGAGGCAGGACCGCAGCGCCCGCATTGCGGTGA
>NZ_CALKTL010000064.1 GCF_937997405.1 uncultured Campylobacter sp.
CGGCAGAATTTTAAAAATCACGCCGCCAGTTCACACTAAAACCGACAAGGAAGGCTATGAGCTACTATATACAATGTGGTTGCGGCAAAAAGCTTACCAAAAAGCCGATGAAAACTCTAAGATGCCCAAGATGCGGTAGCGTGTATAAAAAACCTAAGAAATTTATACTGGCGGTCTACATCTGCCTACTCCTGTTTTTTGTGCTAGCATTTGCTTTCATCCCCGATAAAATGGGGATTTTGGCATCCGCAGGCAGTGGGATAGGCGCATATATCATGTTTTTATGGATCGTAGATACTTTGAACTTCGATCTTTTGGACGCCGTGATACTGGTGACGGGATTTTTGATTTTCGGCGGATTATATGAGGCATGGGGCGAGCCGCTAATCGCCGGGCTCATAGCCATTTTATTTTGCGTAGGCGCGGCGGCGATTTTCGTAAAATTTTTCCCTTACGAGAGGCAAAAAATCAATGAAAACTAAGAAATTTCTCGCTACCATAGAGCGTTTGATTAAATTTTAAAAAGTTAAAGCTTCAAAGGAAAAAGATGGATTTAAATATCGTTTACGGCGTGATTTTTGCGGTATTCGGCACCTGCATAGGCTCGTTTTGCAACGTCCTGATCTACCGCCTGCCGCGCGGACAGAGCGTAAATTTCCCCGCATCGCACTGCCCCAAATGCTCTCACGCTTTAAAATTTTACCACAACATTCCGCTGCTTTCGTGGCTCTTTTTGGGCGGCAAATGCGCCTTTTGTAAAACCAAAATTTCGATCCGCTACCCGATCGTCGAGCTTTTAGGCGGCGCGCTTGCTCTTGCGGCGTATTTCGGCGAGCCCGATCTTGCAAAAGCCGCGGTCCTCGGGCTTTGCTTCATCTTGCTTATGGCGCTTTCGGCGATCGATTTTGAGTATAAAGCCGTGCCCGAGAGCCTTCTTTACGTAGTTACGGCGCTTTCGCTTGCTTATACGCTGATGTATGATTTTAATCTCAGCGGCGTGGGCGCGGCGGCGGGATACGCGGCGATATTTTTCGTGCTGCGCCTCATCGTCACCTTCGTGCTAAAGCGCGAAGCGATGGGAAGCGCGGATATTTTTATCGCGGGCGTTATGGGGGCGATTTTGGGCTGGAAGCTGGGCGGCATCTCGATCTACATCGGCGCGATTTTGACGCTGCCTGCGTATCTCATCGCGAACAAAAAAGGCTACGAGCTGCCGTTCGTGCCGTTTTTATCGATGGGGCTGCTTCTTACCTTTATCTTCAAAGATCAAATTTTAAGGCTCTTGGACGTAATTTATGGATAGGGTGCAGCGCTATTTATTTAGCAATTTCGTCGGTTCCTTCGCGTCGCTTTTCAGTACGCTTTTTATCATAATGTCGATCGTCTTTTTCCTTCAGATC
>NZ_CALKTL010000065.1 GCF_937997405.1 uncultured Campylobacter sp.
TAGAAATATCCGTGGAGAAGCAAATGTTTCGCCATCTAAAAAAATTGAAGTTATCTTCAAGACAGCTGATGAAAATGCTAAGAATATTTTACAAAATAATGCCAAAATATTGGATAAACTGGCAAATATTGAAAAATATGAATTTAATGTGGCAATTCCAAAGCTGGTAGGATTTAGACTGGTTGAAACAACTGAAATTTATGTTCCGCTCGCTGATTTGATTGATTTGGATAAGGAAATTGAAAAATTGGAAAAAAGTATTGCAAAAATTCAAAAAGATTTAGATAAAACTTTAAAAAAATTGTCCAATGAAAGTTTTGTTAAGAAGGCAAATCCTGAGGCTGTGGAAAAAGAAAGAAGAATAAAAGAAGAGCTTGAAAATAAAATTGCCAAATTGACAGAATCAATAAATTTATATAAATAGTTTTTTTAGACAGGAGCATTGTTTTATGCTCTTGTTTTAAAATTTATAAAATTTTACTAGTTGCAAACATTGCCCGACAAACTCCGCTAATCCCCAAATTTAACCCCAGCTTAAGCATAAGCTTGTATACTTTGGCTTTAAATTTAAGGCGGCAAATGAGATCACAGAGCGAATTTTTCGGCGTTTTCATCACGCTTCTTGGCGGCGTATTATGGGGATTTAGCAGTGTTTGCGGGCAGTATCTGTTCACGCAAAAAGGCGTCAGCGCCGACTGGCTCGTACCCTACCGCCTAGGCCTCGCCGGGCTTGCGATGGTAGCGTATTACATCGCTCGCTCGCCGCGCCTAGCCTTTGCGCCGCTAAAAGATCGCGTGCTTTTGCCGCAGCTGCTCATCTATGCGTTTTTTGGGCTTATGATGACGCAGTATTCGTACTTTTGCGGTGTCGAGCTCTCAAACGCCGCCGTCGCGACCGTGATCCAGTACTCCGCGCCCGCGCTCATCCTTGCCGTCGTTTGCTTTTTAGAACGACGCGTGCCTAAAAAGGTCGAGCTCATCGCGCTCATTTTCGCGGTGCTGGGCGTCGTGCTGCTCGCCACTCACGGCGATCTGGGTTCGCTCGTTATCAGCGCGGAGGCGCTGGTTTGGTGCCTGATTAGCGCGCTTGGCGTCGTGATATACAGCCTCATTCCCACGAAGCTAAATCAAAAATACCCCGTCGCGTTAAATTTAGGCTGGGGGATGGTCATCGGCGGCGGCGCGCTCGCGCTTTACACGCGGGTTTGGCAGCTAGGCGGCGTGAGCGACGCGCAGGGCTTTGCAGCGCTTGCCGCGGTAGTGATCCTTGGCACGATATGCGCGTTTAGCTTTTACATGACGGGGCTAAAGATAATAGGCGCAAGCAGGGCGAGCATGATAGCATGCATCGAGCCGGTGAGCGCGGCGGCGTTTGCCTATTTTTGGCTGGGGACGGAGTTCGTGTTTCTTGATTTTGCGGGCTTTACGCTCATTATCTCGTGCATATTTTTGCTGGCTAAAGACAGGAAAAAGGCGTAAATTTGGAGGAGAGATGATCTATTTGGCACAGACCGATACGACGGCTGGGTTTTTGAGTAAGGATTTTCGCGAGATAAACGCACTCAAACGCCGAGCGGAGGACAAACCCTGCCTCATAACGACGGCGAAGCTTAGCGAGCTAAAAAATCTCGCTCGCGTGCCCGCTAAATTTAAAAATTTAGTGCGTCGCGCGAGGAAAACGACCTTTTTATATCCGAACGGCACCGCCGTGCGCGTCGTGAAAGAGTGCGCTCACGAGGAATTTCTGCGCAAATTTGACTGGCTCTACTCTAGCAGCGCAAATTTAAATGGACAAAATTTTGACGAAGCCTGGGCGAAAGCGGCGGCTGACGAGGTCATAGATCAAAATTTCAGCCAAAACGCAAGCTCGAAAATTTATAAAATTTCAAAAACTAAAATTTTGCGGATTAGATAGAGCTGCCGATTAAAATTTACACGCGCAAAGAGCACATAAAAAAGAGGCGAGAGCGAATCGGCTTTGCAAATTTAAAACCGGATACCTCGTTTCGGCTACTTTGTCCTCTGCACAATTTTAAACGACCTTCTAAATTTAAAATGGCTCTGTAAATTTAGCCGAGCCGCGAAATCCCGCGGCAGATAAACCGCACAAAGACCGCCAGGAATTTTGAAAAATCCAGAAAAGATCACAGCAGACTCGTAGAAAAATTATATAAAAAGCCGCAAAATTCTACCGCAGATTGCTGCCGATTTCCATCAGAGCTACTACGCGCCGTTTTTGATCGAAGCTCTACCTATGTTGCCTGCTTTCAATTAAAACTCCGCCGCTTCTGCCGATAGTTTTAATTAAAATTTCATCGCTGCGTGAGTAAATTTCGATCAAAATTCTATCATCGCCGATTGTATATCAAAAATCCCGCCGCTGCCGATACTATCGCCTTTCATCGCCGCTATCGCCGCCGCGGCTATTGCGTTCTATCTTCACTGCTTCTGCCGCAGCAAGCGCCGCAAATCCGTCCACGTAGCTCACGCCCTTTAGGTTCTCAAACCTACGTGTAAGACGCAAGTGCACCGCTCCGTTGCTGCGCTACGACGACAGATCCGCGATAAAATTTCCGCCGCCGCGCAACGTGTGTCAAGCCAAACACTGCAAATTTTAAAATTTAAACCGCCTCTCGCCGCGCGGCACCGATAAATTCCAACCGATAAACTCCGCTAGCTAGTCCATCATTTCCGCATAAATCATAAATTTCCATAAATTTAACGCCGCCTTTCTTGCTTTATATTAAAATTTCGCTAAAATTACCGCATTAAATTTGAGGCGCAAACGGAGCTTAAGCTTAAACCGCTTGCGGGCAAATTAAATCCATTCAAGGAGCTTTTATGAGCGGTGTTGCGTTAATCATCTGCTTCGCCATAGCGGTCGTCGTGATGATTTTTTTGATCTCCAAAGCAGGCGTTCACCCATTTTTGGCGCTAATGCTTATCTCCCTGGCGCTCGCGATCGTCGCGGGCATACCGCTAGCCAAGATCCCCGCGATTATCGGCGACGGATTCAGCGGCACGTTTAAGAGTATCGGTATCGTCATAATCTTCGGCGCGCTCATCGGCACCGTGCTTGAAAAGACCGGCGCGGCGCTCAAACTCGCCGATATGGTCGTAAACGTAGTCGGGCAGAAGCGCCCCGAGCTTGCGATGCTCATAATGGGCTGGATCGTAGGTATCCCCGTATTTTGCGACAGCGGCTTCGTCGTCTTAAACCCGATCCGAGAAGCGATCAGTAAAAAAATCGGCGAAAATCCGGTCGCTCTTGCAGTAGCGCTTTCGGGCGGACTTTACGCCTCGCACGTATTCATCCCGCCGACTCCGGGACCGATCGCCGCAGCAGGCGCCGTGGGTCTAGGCGGCAATCTACTGCTCGTAATCGCAATGGGTGCGGTAGTCTCCTTGCCGGTGCTGATCGCTACATACTTTTTTTCCAAAAAAGTCGCCAAGAGCGTGCATATAAGCGAGGCCGAAGCGAATGAGGTCATCGCAAAAAGCTACGACGATCTGCTTAAACAATACGGCAAATTGCCGGGCGGATTTTTAAGCTTAGCCCCTATTTTGATACCAATCCTATTTATGGCGCTGGGCTCCGTCGCCAAGATCTTAAAAGTAGGCGGATTTGCGGGCGAAATTTCGCAATTTTTAGGAAATCCTATCATCGCGCTAGCCTTGGGCGTAGTTTTTGCGGTATTTTTGCTCGTGCAAACCGGCAAACTGGGCGAATTTAGCGAGATCACTAACGAATCCTTAAAAATCGTAGGACCGATCCTCTTTATAACCGCAGCGGGCGGAGTGCTAGGCAAGGTCATCACCGACGCCGGCTTCGTAACCTACATCAAGGACAATGCGACTGCCATTAAAGCCGCGGGGATTTTCTTCCCATTCTTAATCTCGGCCGTCTTAAAAACCGCGCAAGGAAGCTCCACCGTTGCGATCATCACCACCGCTTCGATTATGGGCGCATTTAACGTGGACGGCTCGCTGATGCAGGTACTAGGCTTCACCTCCGAAATGTCCGGCGCGCTTGTGGTAATGGCGATCGCAGCGGGCGCGATGACGGTTTCGCACGCTAATGACAGCTACTTTTGGGTCGTTACAAATTTCAGCAAGATGAATCCGCAGCAAGGCTACCGCACTCAAACAATGCTGACGCTAATTATGGGCATTACGGGCATGATCAGCGTGTGGGTTTTGTCGCTGTTTTTGATATAGGCTAGCTTATTCTAGCCGCTACCGCGCTAAATCCGTGCGGAGTGCAATACGCGGCATCTACCAGCGGCTAGCTACAAAAATTCTTTAAATTTACGTAGCTAGCCCGCGTCGCGCAAATGCCTTAGTATTAAAATTTTGTATAGCGGAGTTTTAAATTTACACACAAAGCCTCAAGGACCGAAATTTTAAAATTCTATCGCTACGGAATTTTAAAATTTAGCCTGAATTCTGTGGCTTACAGAATTCTAAAATTCCACGACATAAAATTTTAGAATTTGCCCCACAAATTTGGCGACGAGATTTTAAAATTATACTCTTGCTTCAGTCTTGTCATCGTAAATTTAGCCTATGCGCTGTAAAATTCCAAAATTTTAAAATACCAGCTAAAGGAAAAATATGAAAGTTTTAGTCGCGATCGACTCGTTTAAGGGCTCACTTAGTTCGCTTGAGGCGGGCAACGCCGTAAAATCAGGCATCGAAAAGCTAGGCTGCGAGGTGCTCGTCAAACCTATCGCAGATGGCGGCGAAGGAAGCGTTGAAGCCCTTGCCGACGCGCTAAAAGCTAAGTTCATGGACGTTATCGTAGCAAATCCGTTAGGCGAAAAAACGCCTGCGCGCTACGCCTTAAAAGGCGAGCTAGGCATCTTAGAAATGGCGTCCGCATCGGGTCTGCCGCTCATCGAAAAATCGCGCCGCAACCCGCTAAAAACGAGCACTTATGGCTTTGGCGAGATGATAGCGCATGCGATCGCACACGGCGCGCGAAAGTTTATCATCGGTATCGGTGGAAGTGCTACGAATGATGCGGGCATGGGAATGCTGCGCGCGCTCGGTTTTAAATTTAAAGATGCAAATGGCGCAGAGCTTGCGGGAGCGGGCGAGGATCTGATTAAACTCGCCACGATAGATTGCACTTCGATGCTGCCGCATCTTAAAGAATGCGAGTTTCTCATCGCCTGCGACGTGGATAATCCGCTTTTTGGCGAAAACGGCGCAGCATATATTTACGCCCCGCAAAAGGGCGCGGATGCGGCGATGGTAAAGCAACTCGATGCGGGACTTATCAATTTCGCAAGCGTCGTAAGTAAGCACCTCGGACGCGAGCTTTGGAATAGCCCCGGAGCAGGAGCTGCTGGCGGGCTGGGCTTTGGTTTTGTAAGCTTTCTAAACGCGACGCTTAAGCCGGGCATCGACATCATCACCGAAGAGATCGGGCTAGAGCGCGATATGCAAGGCACCGAGCTCGTCATCACAGGCGAAGGAAGGCTCGATTTTCAAAGCTCGATGGGCAAAACCCCTTGCGGTGTCGCAAAGATTGCTGCTTCTTACGGCGTGCCCGTAATCGCGCTGGCAGGCGGCATCTCGCCCTGTGCCGGCGGCTGTAACGAGCGAGGCATAGGCGCATTTTTTTGCATCCTAAACGAACCGATGAGCCTTGAGCGCGCGATGGAGCCCACCGTCGCAACGCAAAATTTAGCCCGGGTCGCCGAACAAGCGGTGCGATTATTTCTACTCGGACGCGGCGCCAAATAGGGCTTTTGGACTGAAATTTAAAGCACAGGTGCTAAAATTAGCAGCGAGCGCGGTATGTATGCGTGACAGGTGCGGTTGCGAAATAAGGCGGCGGCGGCTCGCAACATATAAGCACGACAAAGTGCGGCAGGAGGCGAGCATGGCAAAAAAGCTAAATTTTATGCAGGATGGATTTGCGTGCTTTAAAGGCACGGCGCGATCTTGACGCAGATGCGGTGACGCGCAGCTTACAAGGCATAAAAAATATACGCGAAGAAGCAGGCGAAAGCCTACAACTATGGACGTTGGTAAAGCGGCGGTTTGCGGCAAGGATATGGGCTATGACGTGCATGCGTGGCAATCAAATACCGCGCGCGTCTCGCGGCGAGCGGCAAAATTTCATCCGCCGCAGACCGCGGTAAGTGGATAAATTTTGCATTAAAACGTAGCTTTGCTGAAATTCTAGCGCGTTTGAAAATACGGAGCAATAGGACAGGAGGTAAGACGGCGAGCGGCTCAGCAGTAACGCAGCGGCGCGAAATTTTACGGCGCAAAAATTTATTTTACCGCGCGATACATACGCAAGGCGCGATCTAAAACTCATTTTCCAATCAAGTGGCTCGCGCACCCCTCGCAATAAATAACCTCAAGGCATGATTAAGACAGACAGAATTTTAAAATTTAACGCCGTATTCGCAGCCTATGAGATTTGCAACGTAAATTTAAAAGCAGCGCCGCGCTTTATGAAATTCCATTTAAATTTTAGCCTACGATATGTCCGTATTGAGGCGGGAAAGACCTCTCAATCGCAAGATCGCGCTTATTGCAAAGATAACGGCGGCACATTACTCCGCTCGCTCACAAAGCCCGTCAGCCCTCCGATGACGCTTTGATTCGGAGCGGGTCGCGTCTGCGTAAATTGGTATTATTAAGATCGCGGATTTGCTTATCGCTAAATTTAGTGTAGATGCGGCTACCGTATGCCGCTACGACAGGGCCGGGCTTGCGTTAAATTTGCTCCGATCGCGCTGTGCTTTTACGATAAAATTTATAAAATTTTATTTGCGATCGGCGCCGTGAAATTTTATAAAGCTCCATTTTAAAAATTTGCGGCACGGGCACGTACCGACCAGATCGTCAAGCTAAAATCAAATATCAAAATTCCAAGCGGCGAATGCAGAAAAACCCTCGTCCTAGCGTATCTGCGGCGGCGGCGCAGGCGCGCTAAATTTATCGCTTTTAGGACGCAAAAGACGCACAGACGCGGGCAAAATTTATTGATTTTATAGTTTAAAGCATCGAATTCGCGCGCCTAGGCTAAATTTTAAATTTAAAGCGCGCGACGCTTCGGACGCATCCGCGCGACTGCGAGCGCTCATAAAATTCGCCCGAAGCAAGGTTATAAACCGCAGATGGGCGCAAAATTTATCGCCGCAAAAATCAAAGCCGCGAAAGCAAAAAGGCTCCACGAGCGCTCGCTGCCGCATCCGCCCGAGTAAATTAAAATCGCATGATCCGCCTGGCTGTCATACATAGAGGGCGTCGCTGCAGGCATTTGCACTTAAATCCGGTGCGATCACAATGCGATTTAAAACCGCGCCTGCTTAAATTCGCGCCGTTTCGGTTCGCTC
>NZ_CALKTL010000066.1 GCF_937997405.1 uncultured Campylobacter sp.
CGGCGCCACGCTTGGAGCGATAAAAATCGCACCCGCCTTAAAAATAGCCGAAAAGCTCGCAGGCAAACGCACGAAATCGTCCTCGTTATTGGAACATGCGCCATGCGCGTCCGCCACACACGCCTGCGCAGAGCATGAGCCTTCCGAATTTATCGTCTGTTGCGGACTCGGCTCGTTCACCAAGCGCTGCAAATCCGCCTTATTTGCAGCATATCGCAAGCCCTGCATATTCGCCAAATTTTGCGAAATAGACTCGTCCGTCGCAAGCCAAGAATCAGACTTCTTCGCCGCGCATCGCAAGTCTTGGCTATCCGCTGCGGACTGTAAATTTAACTCATTAGCTGTATGTCGCAGCTCTAGTTCGCCTTCTGCTTGCGGCGAGTTCAAATTTTTAGCCGCGCGTTGCAAATCAGACCGATCGTATGCGCGCTCTAACTTGTTTGCCGCACACTGCGAGTCGCCTGCCGTTAGCATGTCGCAGGAGAAATTGCGGCGCGCCGTTTTGCTAAAAATTTGCGCACTCTGCAACCCGCCCTGCTCCGCGCAAACTCCAATATTTTGCGTGCTAAAATTTTGCGCTGCGAAATTGCGTAAATTTTGTAGCTCAGAGCCTTGCCTTTGCACCGACTTTTCTTGCTCGCCCACAAATCTCGGCGATATAGGATTTTTGCTTTGCGCCTTTAAATTTTGCGTGCCGAAATCTGCCGTAAAGCCCGTCAGCGTGCGCCAAACAAAATCACGCTTTTTTAAAATCACGATCGGCTTGACGTTACAGTCTATCAGTGCCTTTTCCTCTGCGCTTAGGTTCGCTGCGCGCTCCGCCTGCGCTGCATCGCGACACATGATCGCAAAGGGCTTGCTTGGGCGCTTTTTGAGCGTTCGCAGCATCCGTACTGCGCGCTCGTTCGTCGCATCGCAGACGATGTGAAAGCCGCCCATCCCTTTGATCGCGCCGATCTGTCCGCGCCGCAAAAGCTCCGCCGTGCGCGCTATCGCATCCTCGCCGCTAGATAAAATTTCACCGCCTGCGCCGCATAAAAACAGCCGCGGGCCGCAGTGCGGGCAGGAGATCGGCTCGGCGTGATAGCGGCGCGTGAGCGGGTCCATGTATTCGCCGCGGCAGAACTCGCACATCTCAAACGCCCTCATCGTGGTGTTTGCGCGGTCGTATGGCAGCGCGGTGATGATGCTAAGGCGCGGACCGCAATCGGTGCAGTTGATAAAAGGATAATGGAAGCGCGGATTTTGCGGGTCGTAAAACTCTTTTTTGCACTGATCGCAAATCGCAAAATCGGGCAGGATCGGGTTAAATTTACGCCCCTCTTTGGACTGCGTGATCTTAAAATCAGTAAAATTCTGCGTAAAATCTTGCGTATTTAGATCGGTGCGGGTAATTTTATCGATACGACAAAGCGGCGGCGCCTCGCTGCGAAGGCGCTGCTCGAAAATTTTTAAAATTTTTTCTTCGCACAGATCTTGCCCTGCGCTTTGCGAATCGTGTTTAAAGCCGTCCAAATCTCCCTTCGCGCCTTGCAAGTCGCGCTTAATATTTTGCAAGCCTTGCAACGATTCATTCTGTGATATACCACGCTGCTGCGACGAATTTTGCACGACGGAATTTTGATCCGACGAAGCGGGAAAAATGGAGCCCTGCTCGTTTAGATCGGTCTCGAATAAGTTTGGTAAAAATTTCACGCTCACTGCGGCTTGAAAATCTCTCGTCAAACCATGCGACAAGCTCGTCAAATCGGGCAGGTTTGCTAAATCATTCGTTAAATCACGTGGCAAGCCGACCGAATTATTCGGCGAGCTCGGTGCGCTTTGCGGTAAAATGGAGTTCGGATTTAAATTTGAGCTCGTAAAATTTAGTGACGAGCTTGCGGTCTCGCTAGAATCCGCCTCGGTAGAATTTAAAGACCGAGCAGCCGATAACGATACTTTCTGTGCTTGAATTTCGTTAGAATTTGGCTCATCTAAATTTAAAGGGGCGGAATTTTTATCAATCAAGCCTTTTTGCGGCTCGGAAAGGTCTGCGCAAACGATGATTTTAACGCCCTCGCCGTCGTTATAAACCTCGCCTTTCAGCCCCAAATCCACGGCGAGCTTGTAGACGAACGGGCGAAATCCGACCCCCTGCACCGCTCCGAAAACCTCAAATTTAGCCGCTTTCATGTATGTGCTTTCATAAATTGCGCGCCGCAGGAGCTATTTTGCAAGCAAGTTGCGTTCGCGGCAAGTGGACAAAACGTTCCGGGCGCCTCAAAATATGCTCTAAATTTAATAAAATTTGATCCTTTGCTTCCGCGCCCTTTGCCGCTTTTTTGAAATTTCGCGTGATCTCATCTGCGTTAAATTTAGCCCGTATGGCGCAGCTATCGGCACCGCAATGCCCGCGCAACTCGCTGTTTTGCGGATAAGACTTAGGAGTTTTGCCGAAAATTCGCATATATGCCTAATCTAGCGAGCTTGAAGCGCGAAGCTGTCGCTAAAGCTCGCGTCAAAATTTTTGCAAAGCTTAAGCATCAAATCCGCAAATTTGCGCCCGCTAAACATCGCTCCGCCGAAGATCAAAACGTCAAAATCCTCTTTGCGCTCATCCGCCAGATCACTTAAAAAATAGCCCAAACTATCGAAAAATCCAAACGCAAACAGCTTTTCATTGGCGCCTGCGAGCGCATAGCTCATCGCTGAGCGCAAAATTTTATCCGCTTGCACGCAGCCGCACTCATCGGTGCAAAAATCAAGCCGCACCCCTTTACCGCCCGCAAAATCCTCCGCAGCCGCCATCAAAAACGCCGCATCGCGCCCCCAGATAAGCTGTGCGGCGACGCTAAAGATGCTGTGAAATCCCGCGTTTGCGCTTTTTAAAATTTCATCGATTTTTGCGGCGTTTACGTTAAATTTGGCGCTGAAATTTTCAAACAGCTTCGCGCCCGTCTCATCTGCGCAAATTTGCGCCTTAAGCTCGTCGAAGCTGCGCGGCAGATCAAATTTCAGCAGAATTTTCTTAGAGCTTTCGCCATAAATTACGATCTCGTCGTCCGCGCCTACTCCCAAAAAGTAGCGCAAAACGCGTTTTTTGGAGTCGTTCAAAACCCCCTTCTCGCGGCACGTAAGCGCAAAAAGAGCGGAGTTTTTGTCGTTTGAGTTTTTCAGATAAGCGCTTGCGCTGCCGCTTAAAAAATCCTCGTTTTGCACGATCAAAAAGCCGTTTTGTAGCGGCGCGACTTTAAAAATTTTATCTTTCTGCGCCGCGCTTTCGCATTTTGCGCTTAAAAAATAGATCCCGTCGCTTGCCAAAGCGCGCCCCAGCGCAAACACGAATATGTCGCCCGCAAGCTTCACGTCAAAAAATTTAGGCGCGTTCTCGTGATTTTTTCTAAAGATCGCATTGGTTTTTAGGCTTATGAGTGGCTTTTCGAAGGCTGCGAGCGCGATTTTGCTCTTTTCGTCGCTCACAAAAATCCCATCCAGCGCCCCCACTCCTGCAGCCATCAGAAAATCGGCGCTAAAATCCACGTCCGCTTTGAGCGTGAAAGTTGCGCCGCCGCGCTTAATCTGCACCTGCTGAGCATGAAATAAGTTTATGCGGCAAAACTCCAGTAAGCGAGCAAAATTCTCCCTGTTTACCGCTTCAAATTTTCCCTCATGAAGCACGCTAGCGCCGCTTATTATTGCGAATTCGTTTTGAGACGGCTCGGCGTGAGCGAGGTATTCTTTCATTACTCGCGGAGTGAAGTTATTAAATTTAGCCGTGTTATGGGCGTTTGAAATTTCATCCTCTAAAAATTTACTTATATCGCCCGAGGAGGTATCTTCAAACGTGCCGTTAAATTTCAGCGTTTTTGCTTCGGCGCCGTCCTCGTCCACCACGCGCACGGAGGATTTTGCCAAAAATATGGAGTTTGGTATCAGAGGCATCGCCTCGTCGCTAAATTTTAAAATTTCATCCTCACTGCCGCGTACGAAAAGGCTTATTAAGCTCGCCTCTTTTTTTAGGCAAAACTCAAGTGCGCTTTTGCGAGCATAAAACAGCAAGAAGTGCGCTATTAGCGCGTTTTCATTAAGGTAGTTAAACTCATATGCTACTATCATCTCGCCCCCTTTTTGCAAATCGATCCGCGATATCTTGGGCGCTAAGATCGGCGATTTTTTCATGCGCAAAACCAAGATCCGATAGGTACTGCAGCGCCGTTTTTTCCATAGTTTTTGAAGATTTTAATATCGCGGAGCTTAGCTTAAAGCTCGCTTCCTCGATGCGCCGCGGCACGACCGCTAGAATTTTAACGTGAGGCAGATCGCCGCAAAGATCCATCATCTGCAGGGTTTGAAGCATTTCGACCTCGTGTGCCGAGCCGCTCCAGCTGATCTGCTTAGGCATCGCGTCGTAGTCGAAAAGGTACACCTCGCCGCTCTTTGCGCCGTCCGCGTCTATACAATCTACGAGCAAAATTTCATCAAATTCCGCTATCGTAGGCATCAAAAAGCTAGCCAGAGTCCCGCCGTCGATAAATCGGATCTGATCCGAGCTGTTGCTCGGTGCGGCGGAATTTACAGCGACAAAGTCCGCATTGATAGAGCTTTGCGCTGCGGAATTTATGACGGAATTTTGCAAAGCAGAATTTGAAGCGAAATTCTGCTTTGCGGAATGTTCTGGAGTAGAATTTCGGTTTAAATTTACTGCTGCAAAATTTTGCTCGGAGATAAAATTCTTATCCGCAAAATTTTGCAAGGAGTTGCGCTCTATGGAATTTTGCGAGGTAAAATTTTGTATCGCAGAGACTTGGGCGGAATTTTGAGTAGAATTCTGCGCCGCGAAATCCTCGCCCGCCATAAAATTTCGTACGGCGGTTTTAGGATAAAATTTATAGTTCTGCGCGAGCGCGCGGACGAAGTGCACGCCTATGCCCTCGTCCGCGTAGATGACGTTGCCGATACCCAGTACCAGCACTCTCAAGCGTGCTCTTCCTTTTTAAATTTATAGCCGCTTACGATCGCATCCATCGCGCCATCCCTGCCCTTGACGGCGTTAAAGACCGCCATATAGACGTGGATCGGCACGAAGATTATGATGATATTCATGCAAAGATGATGTATCATTCGAACTTCGCTTAGACCGCCCATCGCGGCTTCCAGCGGGCGTAAGAGCCCGTATAGCGCGCCGCCGAGCCCTTCGTGATAGACATGCACATATAATATCATACCCGTTAGGCAGATTACGAACAGCACTAGATAAAAGCCCAGATAGGAGATGAACTGTAGCGGGTTGTAAACGCCGCGAAGATGCGGGTGCTCGCCCAAAAAGATATAGTATTTGATCTGGGCGATCCAGACGCGCGGGCTAAAAAAATCCTTGATGCTTAAAAGCTCTTTTCTGCTCTTTTTATCGAAGAAGAAAAGATAAGTTTTAAAGATCGCCGCGCCGATCATCGCAAAGCCGAAGATCAGATGCACGAATCTAAATTTAGCCTGCATGAAAAGCACCGGCTCGGGACTCACCTCGGGCGCGGTGAAAACAAAGGCGATGTAATATCCGGTAATCACTAAAATCGTAATGCAAAGCGCACGCAGCCAGTGCGTGAGCCTAAGACCGATTGAGAACTCGTATTCCGCAAATCTTTTTTTCATCGTTTATCCTTTGCTGGGATCTACCCTATAGCAGCCAAGCTCCGCCCCTTTAGCGTCCATTACGTGCACGGCGCAGGCGATGCAAGGATCGAATGAATGGATGCGGCGGATAATCTCTAGCGGCTTGGAAAGATCGGCAAGTTTAAGCCCGATCAAGCAGGATTCGTAAGCGCCCATAGCGCCGTCTTTATCCTTCGGTGTGGCGTTCCAAGTAGATGGCACGACCGCCTGCCAGTTTTTGATGACGCCCTTTTCGATCCTGCACCAGTGGCTAAGTGCGCCGCGCGGCACATGACCGATATAGCGACCTTTGTACTCTTTGGAGTTATCGATTACATATTTTGCGCAGGTTTCAGTGTCGCCGCTTTTAATGTTTGCGATCAAATTTTCTAGCGCGATCAGTCCGTTGTTGGCTACGACTTTGGCCTCGATCATACGGCATGCCGTTCGTCCAAGCGTCGAAAATACCGCTTCAAGCGGCAAGCCGGCGTCTTTTAGGAATTGATCCACGACTTTTACTACGCGCTCGTTTTTCTTGGCGTAATTTACCACGATATTTGCAAGCGGTCCTACCTGAAGCGGCTTGCCGTCGTAGCGCGGAGCCTTGATCCAGGTGTATTTGCCCTGGGTGTCGAGCACCTTCGTATGCGCTTCTTTGCCGTGCGCGTCGATGCTCTGTCCGTCCTGAAGGCCTGTATAATTCGGCTCCTGCTCGCCGTCATAAGGATGAAGCGCCGCATCGTTTTTATACCACGCATGCGTTGCCTCCTCGGTGATCTTGTTCTCATCCAGTTCCAAAACCTTGCTAATATCGCCGTTCATAATCATGCCGCTTTGAAATAGCCATTCGTTCTTTGAAAGCTGAAATTCTTGATGAGTCCATAAATTTGCCACGCCGATATCGTTTAGCACGCTAGGCTCGTTGCCGTAAGCCTTCGCAGCCATTACGAGATCAGGATAGTAGGCGCGATTTACGAAGTCTGCGACCTCTTTAAATTTAGACATATATTCACCCAGTCTTGCAGGGCTTAGGATATCCATCACGCAGGTTACGCCACCTACGGTGAGGCTTTGCGGATGAGGCTGCTTCGCGCCGAATATCGCCATCATCTGAGCCGCCGTGCGCTGAATGCGCAAACACTCAAGATAGTGCGAAAGAGCGATTAAATTTTGCTCCGGGCTAAGCTTATATGTTGGGTGTCCGAAGTAGGCATTGGCAAAAGGTCCCAAAGCGCCTTTTTTAACGAAAGCGCCCACGCGATCTTGTACCTCTTTTAGTTTATCCGCGCCGCACGCATAAGGGGTATCGCAGTATTTAAACGCCTCCTCGCTTGCTTTTTTAGGATCGGCGCTAAGCGCGCTTACTACATCTACGAAATCAAGCCCGTGGAGTTGATAAAAATGCACCGGATGATCGTGCAAAAACAGCGCGTTAGCCATCAGCGTGCGCGTTAGCAAGGCATTTAACGGCGGAGTTATGCCGAGGGCGTTTTCTACCGCGACGATGCCCGCTTTGTAGTGCGAGAAGGTGCAGACGCCGCAAATTCTTTGCATAAAAAATCCCGCGTCGCGCGGATCTCTATTTTTTACTATGGTCTCAAGCCCACGCCATAAAGTGGAGCTGCTATAAGCGTCGCGTATGATGTTTTCATCATCCACTACAACCTCTATTCTTAAATGTCCCTCTATTCTGGTTATCGGATCTATTACGATTCTTTGCGACATGATTATTCCCCTTTATCTTTCTTAAATGACGCAATCGCCGCGTGTGCCACTACCGCAACACCCGTGATCGCCAAAATTCCGACACCTATCTTATCTGCGGTAGCATCAGCGCCGAGCCCGCCGAAAACGCTTTCGTAAAGGCGATCCGCTAAAGGCTCCTCAAAAGGTCCCATATGATCCCAAAAATCAGGCTCCGAGCAGCCTATGCAGCCGTGACCAGCCTGTACCGGCCAGCTAGTGTGGGAGTTGAAGCGCTCGCGCGAGCAGTTATTAAACGTATAAGGGCCCTTGCAGCCTACTTTATAAAGGCAATATCCGTTCTTTGCGCCCGCATCGCCGAAGCTTTCTACAAACTCGCCCGCGTCGAAATGCCCGCGGCGCTCGCATAGATCGTGGATGCGTAACCCGTAAGCCCATTTTGGTCGGTTGTAAACGTCAAGGCTTGGAAGCGTGCCGAAAAGGATGAAATTTAGCACGTTGCCGACGATGTTTTTTTCGCTAGGCGGGCAGCCCGGGACGTTGATGACGGGTTTGTTTATGATTTTGTCCAAACCTACGGCGCCGGTCGGATTCGGAGCTGCGGCTTGGATACCGCCGAAGCTCGAACAGGTGCCGATCGCAAATATTGCCGCAGCGCCTTCGGTCGCGTGTTTGCAGTGCTGAGCTCCACTTTTGCCCTCAGGACCCACGGTTAGGAAAAATTCATTCTCGCCGCTTGGGATTCCGCCCTCGACCATTAAGATATATCGCCCCTTGTATTTTTCGATCGCGCCCTCTAAATTTTCCTCGGCTTGCCAGCCTGCAGCAGCCATGATCGTCTCGTGGTATTCGAGGCTGATGTAGTCGAATATTAGGCTATCAATGCTAGGCGTCTCTGTGCGTAGCAAGCTCTCGCTACAGCCCGTGCACTCCGCCATATGAAGCCAGATCACCGGCAGGCGATCCGCAAGCTCCGCAGCTCGCGCCACGCTCGGTGCAAATGCGGCCGGAAGACCAAGCATCGCAGTCATCGCTCCGCTCCATTTCATAAAATCGCGACGCGAAAAACCTTTGCTCTTAAGCCTTTCTTGTATGCTCTCATCCGCTTTTATTCGCGGCAAACGCTCAACGGCATCAAGTCTAGCCGAAATTTGAGCCAAATCAACCATAATGTCCTCCTGAAATTTAGGATATTTTTAAATGGCATTCTATCAAAATTTAAAATTCATGCACCTTAAATTTCGTTAGATTTAATTAAAATTTTATATTTATTCGTTGTCTAATGGGTTTAAAATTTAAAAATAAAAGGCGAATTAAAATTTACTCAGCGGACGAAACGTTAAATGACGGCGGAGAAAACATTAAATTTTATGAAGCATTAAAATTTACGAGGCGATAAAATTTTATCCAAGAATTTTATAGCGGTGAAAAGTATTTTAGGATAAAGCAGGCGTAGGTTGGATGATTTTGTGCGATACTAGCAGGCGCACTATTTGTGCGCCGCAGCGAAGCATTTTTGCAAAATCACCCGTTAAATTTTAGAAAATTTCCAAAGATTAGCTTACCAATCTCGTTGCATCTTGGATATTGATGTTTAGCCCAAGCTGCTCGTTGCTTAGCCCAAGAGCAAGCCCCACAAGCTGGGATAGGTGGATGATCGGCTTTCTTGCCTTGGAGTTCATCGCTTCTTGGTATCGCTCCTGATAGATATCAAGCTGCATCTGACATAGCGGACAAGGGGTAACTACGACGTCCGCTCCATGCTCGGCAGCGTCATTTACGATCTCGCTTGACATTTTAGATACCGATTTTACCGCAGGATAGCTAGCGTGAAAGCCGCAGCAATCAAGGCGTTTTTCAAAAGGCACGATCTGAGCGCCAAGTGCGCTAACTACCGCTTCAAAGCTTTTCGGATTGGTAGAGCTTTCTTTCTTAAGCTCGCGCTCCGGTCTTAATGAGTGGCAGCCGTAAAATAGCGCTACTTTTAAATTTGTTAGCGGTCTAACGACTTTAGCTTTTAATGTATCTAAGCTTTGATATAGCACCCAAAGCAGGCTCGTTATCTCGGTACTTCCCTGATACTGCATACCGCCCTCTTTTAAAAAGGTATTGATATAGCTTTTAGCACCCTTATCTAGAGTAAGTTTAGCCTTAGTTAGAGTTAGCATACAGGTGGAGCAGGTAGTTAGCAGAGGCATATTCATACCCTCGGCTAGCGCGATGTTTCTAGCATTGGCTACCAAGCTTGCCATGGGATCGACGCATTGAGCTTGACTAGCCCCGCAGCAGCTCCAGCCCTTTATCTCGTGAAGTTTAATACCCAGTACCGGAGCGATCGCTTCAAGTGAAATTTTAGATTCCTTTGCGGCTTGACTTAAAACGCAACCCGGGAAAAATGCAAATTCGTTATTCATCCTCTCCTCCTTATTCTATCTCGCCGCTAGCTTGAGCTTTGCGTGCGGCCTCTATCATCTTAACGAGCTGCGCATGACCCTCGATCTCCTCGCCTCCGAATACGTGCAAAGGATTCATCTTGCCCGCAGCCATTAAATTTGCCGCTACGTCCATCTTGCCCATATTTGCAAATACCCCCTCGCTTCTTAGAGCAAGCTTGATCTCGTTTAATCTTCCGCTTCCCTCTACGATGTCTAGCAGGAATGCCTCCGCGTGACCAGGGCCGCTTCCTGCGGTTAAGCCTTTTTTCATCGCTAAGGCGCGAAGTGCGGTGATGTCGCTTTGAGCGCTTATGCCTTTAGGGCAGCGATCGGCGCACTCTTGGCAGTGTACGCATAGCCATAATCCGTTTAGCACCGCAGGCTTTAGATGAGGCATAGCGTTCCTGCTTCTTGAATCAAATGCGGCACGGTTAGCATGCGTAAAAACAAAGGGTTGCATATAATCGCTCGCATCGGCTCCAAGCTTATTGCATTCGCTAGCGCAACATCCGCAAAGGATACAATCCCACTGCTTTTTGACGCGCTCCATCTGCTCCGGGCTTTGCTTACAGCCCTTATCGGCGCTAAATTCTTTCTTAGGCGTAATAGTAGGCTTGATCTTTCTTAAATTTTCGATACTAGGTTCCCAATCCACTACTAGATCCGAGATCACTCGAAAATTATTTAACGCAGAGATCGTAAAGCTATCAGGGTTTTCATACTCTGCAAGCAGAGCCTCCATCTTGGTATCGCAGGCAAGATATGAGTGTCCGTTTACCCTTACGGCACAAGCTCCGCATATCGCCATACGGCACGCTGCGGTAAAATTTAAAGTGATGTCTAAATTTTGCTTAATAAATTGCAAAACTCCAAGCAGGGTCTTTCCTTTGATCTGCTCCAAACTAAGCTCGTAGGCTTGCTTATAATTTTTGCTTCCGTCGAAGCGGTCTATGATAAATTTC
>NZ_CALKTL010000067.1 GCF_937997405.1 uncultured Campylobacter sp.
TGTCAGGTGTAGACCTTTAAAATCGTCTTGTCAAAGCCCTTTTTAAACTCATCGTTATTGCGATACGCCCATCTAAGCCCCACAATAGTAAGTATGATACCCGCTAAAACAAAAATTCCATAATTATTAAGCGTACTTTCGATGCCGAGCAAAATTCTAGTAGGCAGCGGCAGATCCGCACCCAAATCCTCAAAAATCTCGCGGAATTTCGGCACGACATACATCATCAAAATAGAAAACGCAATCGCCATAACGATCATAAGAATTATCGGATAACGCATCGCCTTTTTAAATTTACGCTGGTTTTCCCAAAGCTCTTGAAGCATAGCGGCAAGCTTGGCTAGGGATTCTGCCATATTACCGGTAGCTTCGCCCAGACTTATCATCGCAACGACGACATCACCGAGCTGGCCTCTAAATTTCTCCGTAGATTCGGTCAAGCTAAGACCTGCGTTAAGATCATCGTTCATAGCGCTAAAAATTTCTTTTAGCGTCTTATCCTCCGACGCCCTTGCGACCTCTTTGATCGAGTCGTGGATTGAAATTCCGGCATTTGTCATAACCGAAAGCTGACGGATCGACGCTACTAACGGCAACGTTCTAACTCTTCCGCTACCACCTAGCATGCGCGAAACCTGCGCCTTAAAATCGCCGCCCGTATTGGCTACGACTTGGGTTTCGCCCCTTTTTACGATCGTCCCGCCTACGCGCTGCTTCATGAGATTGTTTGCTTGCACCTTATCGCTGGCTTGCAAAAACATCTTTCTTCTTGCGCCCTTGGCGTTGTATTCAACTTCTAATTGCTTTTTCATTGTTTAGCCACCCTATAAATTTCTTCTATACTAGTTACTCCGCGCGCAGCACGTATAACACCATCTTCAAACATATCTATAAAACCCTCCTCCTTCGCTAAGGCTCTCATATCGTCCTTTGAGCCACCGTTAGCGATCAAGCTCTGCATTTTATCGGTAATAGGTAAAATTTCACTAATCATCTCACGCCCCATGTAGCCCGTTTGACCGCATTGATCACAACCCACAGCTTTAAAAAACGCGTATTTTTCAGGTAAGAATTCTTTCAGCTGATCAAGCATCGATTTAGGCAGATTCGTAGGCTGCTTGCAGTGCGGGCAAAGCTTTCGCACGAGACGCTGTGCCTCTACTGCAATGAGCGCACCACTTATGAGGTAGGCCTCTATACCCATATCCACTATTCGCGGGATCGCACTAACGGCGTCGTTGGTGTGTAGGGTCGAGAAAACCAAGTGTCCCGTAAGAGCAGCCTGGATCGCGATCCTAAGGGTCTCTTGATCACGGATCTCACCGATCATTATGATGTCGGGGTCTTGTCTTAAGATCGAGCGCAATGCTGAAGCAAAGGTAAGACCCGCTTTTTCGTTAACTTGGACTTGTTGGATTAAATTTACTTGATACTCGACCGGATCTTCTACGGTAATGACCTTGGTATCGATATTTTTAATATCATTTAGCGCTGCATATAGCGTCGTAGACTTACCGCTTCCCGTAGGTCCGGTAACCAAGATAATACCATATGGAGCCTTCATAGCGTTATTAAATTTCTTAAAGCTATCAGGGTGCATACCTAGCTTTTCCAGGCTGATGATAACCTTGGATTTATCGAGGATACGCATAACGGTAGATTCGCCATTGATAATAGGCAGTGTCGAAATACGAAAGTCGTATTCGCGACCTGAAATTTTCATACTAAACCTACCGTCCTGCGGCTTACGGCGCTCGGCGATATCCATATTCGAAAGTAGCTTCAATCGGCTTACTAGCGGTGGATAGATATCCTTATCAAAGATAAAAATTTCAGCGAGCATTCCGTCGATTCTAGTACGCACGACGCAGTTATTCTCGGTAGGCTCGATGTGAATATCACTACCGCGCATCTTAATAGACTGGCTGATTATCATCTCAATGAGCTTCAAAATCGCCGAGGTATCATCGCTACTTCCGCTACCACCGGTGTTAGCAAGCTCTTTGCGGATCTCCGCTACGAGCCCTTTAATGCTCTCTGAAAGCTCAAGCTTAGATAGATATTTATTTACTTGATTTGGATCGGCTACTACGATTTTAAGCAGCTGTTTACTAAACATAGCCTGCGCTTTATCTTGCGACTCAAGATTAAACGGATCAGAAAAAGCAACGTAAATATTCAGATCATCCGCTTTAACCGGTATCACGCCGTATCTTTTAAGCTGTGCGGTAGGAGTGCGTTCCGATAGTCTGAAATCTATGTCGATGTCGTCTAAATTCATATACGACAGGTTCATTTTCTTGGCTAGAATTTGCAAAAATTCCTTTGGATCCATCGAAAATTTTTCGCTTATATCATCAAATTCTATCTGACGACGCTTGTACAGCTCAACTAAAATCGAGCAAAAATCATCCTGGCTTAGATAGTTATCTCCGACTAAAACCTCGCCTAGCGTCAAGCCAATATCCATCTTGTCCTTGATTTCCGGAACAACGATGCTAGTAAGGATATTGTTTCGTATTAAAATCGCAACAATCTGCTCTTCAATCTTTGTCATCGCGATCACCAATAAATTTTAATCGAGCTAAGCTTATCGCCAGCATAAATTGCAATTACCATCTTTTTTACCTCTTCCTCTTCTTTGATAAAAAGCTCGGCGCGCTCGCCGTTTTCTAGGGTAAAGACATACGTATCACTCTTTTTTACGTATGCTCTCTCCGTAAATTTATCAAAAATTTCAGACAAAATATAATTTATCTTAGGCGTACGTATATAGCTAATATCCACGCCATCACAAAGTGCCAAATAAAGCATCTTCTTTTGAAAAATTATAGTCGAATAAAGAGAGGCATTCTCGCGAGCCTCTTTCGTCTTATAAAGCATCACTGTAGGCACGACGAGCTCGTTTACTTTATCCATCTTGAGGCACGCTTTAGCATACATATTTGCAAGTGCCTCGCTCTGCTCCTCGATGAATAAATTTCGCACGCTTTCTTGGCAGATACGGTTATACTGACCGATCTGATCCCAGTTGCGCACGTCATCGGCGCTAACTGCAAATAACGACGCGATCGTAAAAGCTAAAATATATAAAATTTTCATAGTTTGTCGCTTCTTATCTTTGAAATGAGGTTAGAAATTTCGCTATTTTTCGCCTTTGCATTAAAGGTCTCAAGAGCGTAAAGCGCGTCTTCTTTACGACCCTTTTTATAATTGGCTTTGGCAAAAATTATCCAGCTGGCGACGTTGTCCTTATCAAGCTCATTTGACGTAAGAGCCCATTTGATCGCATTGTCGTAGTCTTTCTTATTATACGCTTCTTCGGCTAGCGATAGCGAATACTCAATCTTATTTGTTGCATAAAATTTGCTCTCCAAGCTCTGTTTATCTTCGCTTAAATTTGAAGTTTTTATCTCAATTCTGGAACTTAGCGGAGCGCTACTTGCGGTATTTGTAGAACCTCCCGAGAAATTTGATTTAGGCGGCAATGGAGCACGCCCAAAATCTATAACCTCGTTTTTAGGCGGCTGATTTGCGAAAGCTGCGTTATTGGTATTAGGCACATTAAATGTAGGAGCATTTTGATTGCCAAAATTCTGATTGCCAAAATTTTGACCGCCGAAATTTTGCGCCTGAGCCTGCCCGCCATAGTTTCCGCCATTTTCGTAATTATTGGTTATCTTAAACCCACCGGAATCCTCGCTGGATAGCACACCCACGTCGTTTAAATTTAAGCTTGGGCGTTCCTTTTCGTGTTTAGAGGCGCGGGCAACTTTCGGCGCGCTGATATTGTAATCCTCTTTGGAAATATTATTTTGCACTGCAAGATCTGCCGCCTGCTGCTCGGCATCATTAGCAGAATTTGAAGCACCACCCTTGTCCTCAATATTTTGATTGATACTTGCCATACTGACGCTATCACTGTCTTTAAGCAGCCAAAATATCGCTCCGATAGCAACCGAGATCAATATCAAAAGCCCCAGAATCGTCTTATCGAATCTCAATACGAAATTCGGCTTAGATTTTAGGAAAGAAAACTGCTTTCTGTTTTTATTATACTCTTCCCATTTTTTTTCAAGTTCGTTTACTTCGTAAAAGAAGAGTTTGAAACTTCTGTAACAGTAAATACTGAAAATACAAAAGTTCTTGGTTATGATAATGAAGATGATTGGCATGAACTTAGAGCAAAAAGAATAGGTGGAAGTGACATAGGAGCAATAATTGGAGTAAATCCTTATAAATCAATAGTTGATGTTTATGTAGATAAAACGGAAGGTAGCAACTTCAAAGGTAATGAACTAACACATTGGGGGCATATGTTAGAGGGAACTATTTTAAAAGAGTTCTCCAATAAGCATAAAGAACTAATTGTATATGAAGTTCCTTACTCAGTTGTAAATGATTTTTTAATTGCTAATTTAGATGGAGCATTAAAAGACAAAGAAACAGGAGATTATGGAGTTTTAGAAATAAAAACCACATCTCTTATTTAAATTCTAATATAGAAATACATAAATAGGAACTGGTATTTATGGACAAGAAGATCCTTTAGATATTTAGAAGATACAATCCCTCAAAGTTATTATGCACAGGTACAACATTATTTAATGCTTACAGGTTATAAATTTGCTTATGTAGCAGTTTTAATTGGTGGACAACAGTATAAAGAATTTAAAGTAGAGAGAAGTGAGGAAGACATAGAACTTATCAGAAATAAAGCCACAGAGTTCTATAATGAAAATATTTTAAAACTAATACCACCAATGCCCGATGGAAGT
>NZ_CALKTL010000068.1 GCF_937997405.1 uncultured Campylobacter sp.
GAATACGATGACGCCAAGCGCAAGGCTGCGTACGCGTTCGACATCACTTATGGCACAAACAACGAGTTCGGCTTTGACTACCTGCGCGATAATATGAAATTTAGCGCGGATGAAAAGGTGCAGCGCGGGCATCATTTCGTAATCGTCGATGAAGTTGATAGTATTTTAATCGACGAAGCTAGGACGCCACTAATCATCTCAGGTCCTACGAACCGCACTCTAGATGGTTACATCAAGGCAAACGAAGTAGCTCGCCAAATGATCCGCGGCGAGGCGCCAGCCGATCCGAAAGGCAAAGCTACGGGTGATTTTACCGTAGATGAGAAAAACCGCGCCGTTTTGATTACGGAGGCAGGAATTTCGAAAGCCGAGAAGCTTTTTGGCGTAGATAATCTTTATAGTCTCGAAAATGCAGTGCTTAGCCACTACCTTGATCAAGCACTTAAGGCGAATTATCTATTTGAAAAGGACGTGCACTACGTCGTGCGCGACGGGCAGGTCATAATCGTGGATGAATTTACGGGTCGTCTTAGCGAGGGGCGCAGATTCAGCGAAGGCTTGCATCAGGCTCTTGAAGCTAAAGAGGGTGTGCAGATCCAAGAGGAGAGCCAAACTCTTGCCGACATTACCTTTCAAAACTACTTCCGTCTTTACGAAAAACTCGCCGGTATGACGGGTACGGCGCAGACGGAGGCAACAGAATTTTCTCAAATTTACAAACTCGAAGTGGTCTCTATCCCCACAAACGTGCCGGTCATCAGAAAGGATCAAAACGATCTTATCTACAAAACCGAGCGCGAGAAATTTGATGCCGTCATAAATGAGATCAAGCGGCTAAATTCTAAAGGTCAGCCCGTGCTCGTGGGTACGGCGTCGATCGAAAAAAGCGAGAAGCTGCACGAGCTTTTGGTTAAAGAAAACATCGCGCACTCCGTGCTGAATGCCAAAAATCACGAGCGCGAGGCGCAGATCATCGCCGAGGCAGGCGCTAAAGGCGCGGTGACGATCGCTACGAATATGGCGGGACGCGGCGTGGATATCCGCATAGACGATGAAGTGCGCGCTTTGGGCGGGCTATATATTTTAGGCACTGAGCGCCACGAAAGCCGCCGCATCGATAACCAGCTCCGCGGACGAAGCGGGCGCCAGGGCGATCCCGGCGAGAGTAGATTTTTCTTGAGTCTGGAGGACAATCTACTTAGAATTTTTGGTAGCGACAAGATCAAAAATATCATGGATCGCTTGGGTTTAAAAGACGGCGAACATATCGAATCAGGCATGGTTTCGCGCGCAGTAGAGAACGCGCAGAAAAAGGTCGAGAGCTTGCATTTTGAAGCGCGTAAAAATATCCTAGAATACGACGACGTCGCAAACGAGCAGCGCAAAACGATCTATAAATATCGCAACGAGCTTTTGGACCCCGACTACGATCTGAAAGATAAAATCATTCAAAACCGCGAGGAGTACATCTCTAGCGTGCTTGAGGAGCTTGAAATTTTCGACGGCGCAAATATCAAAGAGGTCGATAAATTCCCGATCGTCGCCAAAATCGCTCAAGAAACGGGCGAGGTGCTCGAAAACAGCGAGCTTGAGAAGGTCGATGATTTCAAAGAGCTGAAAGAAAAGATCATCGGCGCGCTTGCCGTTTCGTATGAAAACAAGATGGCGCCGATCGATCCACAGCAGCGCAAAAGTATCGAAAAGATGCTTTATCTGCAGATCGTCGATCGCGACTGGCGGGAGCATCTGTATCAGATGGATATCCTAAAAGCGGGCATCGGACTTCGCGGCTACAACCACAAAGATCCACTTACGGAGTATAAAAAGGAGAGCTACAATCTCTTTATGGAGCTTGTAATGCGCCTCAAATCCGATAGCATCCGCTTACTGCATTCGATCCAGTTTAAATCTAGGGAGGAGATCGAAGCCGAACAGCGCGCGATGCAGGAGCGTATGGAGAGCTCTAACGCCAAAGAACTCGCCGCCGCAAGCACGAATGAAGCACAGCTAAATGGCGCAGAAGAGTTTGGCGACAAAAAGCCTAAGCGCAACGATCCTTGCCCTTGCGGTAGCGGCAAAAAATACAAAGACTGCCACGGCAAGGGCGGTCCGAAAAAAGGCGGCTTTGCAAGGTAGGCGCGGCGATCGGTCGTAAGTATCGCACGATCGGTGATCTCGAGATTGCGAGCATTGCGCGATCGGCGCTTTTCAATCTTGCTTTTGTATTTAGCGGATCGGTCGAGGGCGGAAAGCGTCATAAAATTTTAAAGAGGCTCGATAGCTAGGCGGCGTGGACAGAAATTTTAAAAGAGCTTGTTCGCGAGGCGGCACGAACGGTGCGCAAAGCTGCGCGAGAGGGTGGAATTTTGGTTTTGAAATTTTAAAATTTCAAAGCGTACTCGATGCTTTGTCGCATATTTTTCGCAGCGCCGTTGCGGTGCGCCGTGCGGCAAAAAGTAAGCCAATCGGCGCGTGATACTTAAATTTAGCGTGCGGCTAGGACACCGCGCGGCATTTGAAATTTTAAATTTATGCGACGTGGGCGAGTTAGCAAGCGAAATCAGCCTTTAAATTTTAAGAATTTCAAAATTCTAAAAGATTTGAAATTTCTAAAATTTTAAAATTTTGAGGCGTTTGAAATTTTAAAATTTAGAATTTAGGTTTAAAATTTCGAAGTTTTGGTAAAGGGGTCTGTTTGATTTGCCGTATCCGATATCTCTTGGGGTAAATTTCATTTCGTATAAGTAGATTTCGGCGCGATTTTAAATTTTTCAAAGCTAGCTGGGGTTTGAAACCGGCTAGCAATCAAGCAAAGTGCAAGAAACAATAGAGTAGAATTCTATCCCGCTGGGAGTTAAGGCTCATCTTCTACTATCTTTAAATTTAACTTCAATTTTGTCCCGTTGGGATTTGAAACATTTCAAGAGTGTTTAAAATTATAGTTCACACCTAGGTAAAATTCTATTTAGTTAAAACTTAGTATTCCAAGGCGTGGAGCCTGTTTTTGGAATTTTAAAATTCCAAAATACTTAAAATTTCACATAGAATTTAGCGCTAAATTTTATGTGAAATTTTACAAGGACGGCTTTTTTGGTAAAGTATTTATTATTCAAATATCTCAGATTCGATCGCTCTCAGCCCTTCATTACGCTTTCGGCGCTGCTTGCATTCTTGGGCGTCGGCGTGGGGCTTACGGTGCTGATCGTCGCGATGGCGATAATGAACGGTTTCGATAAGGAATTTGAGCGCAAGCTCTTTACGATGAACTACCCGATCACGATCCATAGCCACTTTCGCGGCGGTATTTCAAAAGACGACGTGGAGGAACTGCGAGCGGACTTCCCCGATCTGATCTTTAGCCCGTATATTAGCTCTCAAGTCATCGCCAAAAGCGGCGAGAAGCTCGAGGGCGGGCTGATTTTCGGCGTAAATTTAAACGATGAAAAGCGCATCAACTCCGTCGTCGCAGCAGGCGCCAAAGACGCCAATCTAACGGACTACGGCATCATGATAGGGCGCGGGATCAAAGACGAGTTTATGTTGGATGAGGGCGGCAAGATCACGATGATCTTTACAAAAAGCGATCCGGGCGGCTTTGCGCTAATCCCCAAGATGAAACGCTTTGACGTGCGCGCGAATTTCAGCTCGGGGCTGATCGCCTACGATAAAGCCTATTCCTACGCGGACGCGAACGATCTAGCCAAAATTTTGGGCTACGACGAGGGGACCTTCGACGGCGTACATGTTTTTTCAAACGATCCGTTTAAAGACCTGGAGCGCATCAAAAAAAGCCTCCCAGGCGGTGCTAGCGCCGTGGGCTGGTGGCAGCAAAACGGCAATTTTTTCAGCGCCCTTGCGCTTGAAAAGCGCGCGCTTTTCATCGTGCTGATGCTAATAATCCTAGTCGCGAGCCTAAATATCGTAAGTTCGCTTCTGATGACCGTTATGAACCGCCGCCAAGAGATCGCGCTTTTACTTAGCCTAGGCGCCAGCAAAAAGGAGGTTAAGAGGACCTTTTTCGCGCTCGGAGCCACGATCGGCGGCGGCGGCATCATATTCGGGCTCATTTTGGGCCTATTCGGCGTGTGGCTGCTCGGAAGCTTCGACATCGTAAATCTGCCGGCCGACGTTTACGGAAGCTCGAAGCTGCCGATGGAGCTCTCGCTAGGCGATTTGGCGATGATTTTAATCGGCGCCGTGCTTATCGTAGCGCTTTCGTCGTGGTATCCTGCCAAAAAAGCCACGCAGATCGACGTGCTGCAAACACTGCGCAACGAGTAAATTTAAACGCGGCGCCTTTAAAATTTAGCTAAATTTTGAAATTTAGAGCGGCGCGGCTGTGTTCGGAGCGGTATTTTAGCGCGCGGGTGGAGACTGCGCGATCTTGCACAGCGCGTATCGCGTAAAATTGCACTAAATACGATTTGTGTCGCCAGAATTTTGATTTTTTCGTGAGATTGTAAGCTACATGGAGCCTAAATTTTGAATAAATTTGGTCGTTCAAATTTATTCAAAATTTTAAATTCTAAAGGGGAGCAAATTTTTAGAGCGCTTTTCTAAATTTTGTAAAATTTCAAAACCACTCAAAGATAAAATCATAAAGATTTTGAAAGGATCTATGGTGCAAAAGATCGTTTTATTTCTGTGTGCGGCGCTGTTTCTATGCAGCTGCTCTAGGAGCAGACCGCAAGATGCCCCAAAGCCAGAGCAAAATAAGGCACCGAGCCACCATTATACAGGCTACTATTATGCATAGCGTATATTGCGCGGTGGGCGCGATGCGTAGCGTTTAAAGGCGAGCAAATAACAAGGTCGTAGTAGTTCTTGTTCAAACAAGGCTTCATTCTGCAATACAAGCTGTGGCCTGAATGTAGCGGCGACAAGGCGTCCATCCGTCTATAATGACGATAAAATTTAGGCTTATTTGAGTAGGCATAAATTCAGGACGAAATTCTTTTTAAAATTCTTTCAAATTCCCATAAAATCCCGCTGAATAAATCTAAATTTTATAAATTTTAGGGTAACATTTGCCTTATTTTTCAAAAAGGCTTTAAATGACTTTAATCGACGGCAAAAGCATAAGCGCGAAGGTAAAAGATGAGATCAAATTGGCCGCTTCGGAT
This sequence comes from uncultured Campylobacter sp., assembly GCF_937997405.1. GTDB lineage: Bacteria > Campylobacterota > Campylobacteria > Campylobacterales > Campylobacteraceae > Campylobacter_B. Next base: position 5,124 of record NZ_CALKTL010000068.1, read on the forward strand.
CTTGCCGCAAAGGGCGTAGATCCCGCGCTGGCGGTGATTTTGGTGGGCGAGGATGCGGCGAGTAAGACCTATGTCGCAAGCAAGGAAAAAGCCTGCGCCGCCTGTGGGATCCGATCCGTAGCGCACCGCTTGAGCTCCGATGTGAGCGAGGCGGCGCTTTTAGAACTGATAGAAAATTTAAACGAGGATGAGAGCATTGATGGCATCTTGGTGCAGTTGCCGCTTCCAAAGCACATTGATACGAATAAAATTTTAGAAAAAATAAGCCCGCAAAAGGACGTGGACGGATTTAGTGCGATAAACGTAGGCAAACTTACTAGCGGGCTTTCGGACGGTTTTGTGCCTTGCACTCCGCTTGGCGTGATGCGCCTGCTTGAGGAATACGGCGTGCAGCTCGCGGGCAAAAACGCCGTCGTGCTGGGGCGCAGCAATATCGTCGGAAAGCCGATGGCTAGCCTGCTTCTGAATGCCGATGCTACCGTCACGATCGCGCATAGCAAGACGAAAGGCTTAAAGCGGCTTTGCGCAGACGCCGATATTTTGGTCGCGGCGGTCGGCAAGGCGCATTTTGTGGGCGCCGATATGATAAAACAAGGCGCAGTAGTGATCGACGTGGGGATCAATCGCGGCGGCGACGGCAAGCTAAGGGGCGACGTTGATTTTGAAGCAGTCGCGCCAAAATGCTCGTTCATCACGCCCGTGCCCGGAGGCGTGGGGCCGATGACGATTGCGATGCTTTTGAGCAATACGATAAAATCGGCGAAAAATCGCTTAAGGCAAAGAGTCTAAATGAAAATACTAAGCAAAATTTATCACTTTTTATCGAGTTGGACGGGGACGGTCATCGTCGTTTTATTCGTCATTCTTTTTGTGGCGCAAGCCTTCGTAATCCCCAGCGGATCGATGCGCACTACGCTTTTGGAGGGTGATTTTTTATTCGTTAAAAAATTTAGCTACGGCATCCCGACCCCGCATATTCCATTTGTAGAGTGGCAGGTGGCTCCTGATAGCGACGGAGATGGACATATCATCCGCGGCGAGGGTCCAAAGCGCGGCGACATCGTAGTTTTCCGCTATCCGCTTAATGAAAAAATGCACTTTGTAAAGCGAAATTTTGCCGTAGGCGGCGACGAGGTGATATTTGATCTGAATAATTTCTACCTTCGTCCACATGAAGGCGACGAGTTCATTGCCGCAAACTATGATGCTCGCGACATTGTGATTTTGGGCGGCGAAAAATATGTCAAAGAGCCGTATAAATTTAAGGGCATTCACTACGACCCTAATGCTAGAAACTCAATGCTAACAAATGTCAAAATCGCACTTGAGAAGGGTGAATTTTCTATGAAGCCCATTAGTTTAAGTGAAATTCCTCATAGCTTCGAAGCTGCAGGGATAAGCTTCAATGCCTTTTACATCAAAGTGCCGCAGGATGAGTATTTTATGATAGGCGATAATCGAAATAATTCCGCCGATAGCCGCTTCTGGGGTCCGGTACCTTATCGTCTGATCGTCGGCAAGCCATGGTTTACCTATTTTAGTATTGACGCCGATCGCAAGATCCGCTGGGAGAGAATCGGGCGCTTCGTCGATACCTTGCAAAACGACGAGAGCCTAATCTATGAGCAAAAATAAGGAGCGGCAATGCAAATAAATAAAATTTTCATAGCGAGCGATCATGCGGGCTTTCGTGCCAAAGAGCAAGCCAAAAAAGCGCTCGCCGCTTTAGGTTACGAAGCGGTCGATCTTGGCACGCATAGTGCCGAAGCGAGCGTAGACTATCCCGATTTTGCGGGCACGTTGGCGGATAAAATTTTAGCCGAATGTGAAGCTTGCGCGCGAAGTGAAAATTTTAAAGAAAGTAGCAGCAAAAATTCCGCCACGGCCGCGGAAAATTCCGAAGCGGGCGGTAACGAAAATTTTGTCGCAAGTATAAACGGCTGCGGAAATTTTAACGACGCCGTACAATGTAGCGGAAAAAATGAAAATTTTAACGCTGTTAAAAACGCTAGTCGTCAAAATTTTAACGCTAGCGAAAGCATGACTACCTGCGTAAACGCAGCCGTAAGCCAGAATGCGAGTAAAGATAAAATTTTGAATTCCACAAGTTACGGTATTTACGGCGTTTTGATTTGCGGTACAGGCATCGGTATCAGCATCGCCGCAAACCGCCACGCTCACATCCGCTGCGCGCTGTGTCATGACGCAACGAGCGCTAGACTAGCTAGAGAGCACAACGACGCCAACGTCCTAGCCTTCGGCGAGCGATTAATGGGCGCGCTGGTGATCGGAGATATGATTAGGGCGTTTTTTAGCACCGATTTTGCGGGCGGTAGGCACATTAAGCGCGTCGCAAAGCTAGGTGCTTGCGGTAGTGCGAATTGCGCGCATGGATTTGATGGGGAGAATTTCATGCAGAACTCCGCTCAAAATTTTACGGAACAAAGCTATGGCGCTAATTTAAATGGGCGGAATTCCAAATTAAGCTTCGGTGGTAAAAATCCTTCCGACAAAAATCCTATCGACACGGATTCCGCGTCAAATTTTGCACGGAGCTTTAACGATAAAAATTCCTTATTTACCGGCGAGAATTCCTTGATAGGCTTTTGCGGTGCACGTCATATAAATTTAGATTCGACACACGCAAAGATAATCTTTAATGAGAAAAATCCGCTAGATAAAAATTCCACTAGCACAAATTCTACGTTAAATTTTACGCGCGCGAGCGTTTGTGAGAAAAATTTCGCTCAAAAAGCTAGCCGCAAGGATTTTGTCAGTTTGAACCCAGTAATTATAAATTTCAAGGCTACAAATTCTTTCTGCATGAGCGTTAAGCCAAAAAACGTAAATTGCGCTAGTGCGAGTTTAAAAGATGAGAAGTCTGCTATTGTGAGCAGCGTAAATTTAAAGGGAGCAAATCTTTCTAACGCGTATTTTAAAAGCTTAAATTCTGCCTATTTTAGCTCAACCTCCGCTACTATGCGCCGCTTTGCAAATCCAAATGAAGGAGGCGAGCAATGAGCGTAGCATTAGGTGTTTTAGCACTACTTTTTGCGGTGCTACTTATTCTATCGATCCGAAAAAATTCTAAAATTTACGCCCTTCTTCGTAAAAGCGAGCAGAAAATTTCAAAGCTTAAAAGCGATAACGAAAAGCTCAAAACTGCCCTTCGCTTCGGCATTGAGGCTCTGCAAAACGAGGAGAGCGAAAACTGCAGCTTAAAAATCCAAAACGCAAGATTGAAAAGAGGTAAGCTATGAAAAGCCTAAGCAGCGAGCAAAAAAGCTATTTATTTCGCTCGATCCGCACCGTGCGCGACTTCCCAAAGCCCGGTATTTTGTTTTACGATATCACGACGCTCGTAGGCGATCGCGAGGCGTTTAATTTCCTGCTTGATCATCTAACCGAGCGCTACGCCGATTACGGACTTGATTACATAGTAGGCATAGAAAGTCGCGGATTTATTTTTGCAGCGGCGCTTGCCGCGAGGTTGAGGGTTGCTTTTGTGCCAATTAGAAAGCCAAAGAAGCTTCCTTATATTACGATTTCGCAAAAATACAGCCTTGAATACGGCTTCGATCAGGTCGAGATGCATGTGGATGCATTCTCCGGCGTGCAGGATGCCAAGGTGCTGCTAATCGACGATCTTATCGCCACCGGAGGCACCGCACGGGCGGCATTAGATCTCATCGCGCAGACGCAGGCTAAGTGCGTTGAAGCCTGCTTTTTGCTAAATTTACGTGAGTTAAACGATCTAGGCGAGTTTTCGCGACGCACAAATGTTTATTGCGTTTTAGAGGCGTGATTTTGGAAGAGCTACTTAAAAATTTACTGCAAGAATACCACCAATACGCCTATATCGTGCTTTTTGTTTGGTGTATTTTAGAAGGCGAAATCGCGCTGATTTTGGGCGGCATAATGGCGCACGAGGGGCACATAAATTTGCCGCTAGGTATCTTTGTCGCGGGCCTTGGGGCATTTTGCGGCGATCAGTTTTATTTTTATATCGGTCGCTACAACAAAAAATATATCAGTAAAAAGCTCGCGGCGCAGCGCCGAAAATTTGCGATCGCGCACCTGCTTTTGCAACGCTACGGCTGGCCGATAATTTTAATGCAGCGCTATATGTATGGCTTCCGCGTCATCATCCCGATGAGTATCGGCATCACTCGCTACAGCGCAAAGAAATTTGCGATTATCAATCTTTTTAGCGCTTGGTGCTGGTCGGGTGCGACGATGGTTTTAGCGTGGTATTTCGGCGAGGAGATCTGGAGCGGGCTACGGCTAATCGAGCAACACTGGTATTTTGCTATACCTATCATAGGCGGAATTTTATATCTATTTTTTAGGTTATTTAAACGTATGGAAAATCACTTTATGAACTCACGAAAGGAACGAGATGAAAGTAAAACTGCTAGATCGTAAAATTAACGAGATAGAGGCGGATTTTGAAGTTATTTTGGTCGTGGATAAAAATTTAAATCACGAATTTATTAAAGACGCGGATAAGTTTGCACTTTTTAACTATAAAGGCGAGGGCAATCTATTTCTTGCCGAGAGCGGACGGCTGTACGTTGGCGTCAAGGCGCTAGAATATGACCGCGTCCGCACAGCACTTGCGAGCGCATACAACACGCTTAAGGGCTACGCGATCAAAAATTTCAAAATCGCCTTTTATAAATGCGGATGCGACCGCAGAAGCACGATGGCGATGGTCGAGGGCGTGCTTTTGGGCGGTTATGAGTTTAACAAATACAAAAGCGATAAAAAAAACTCCAGCTTGAATGAAATTTTAATCTCGACGCAGGAGTACGGCGGCAGTAGCCCCGACGTGCAAAAGATGAACTACGGCGTGCAGCAGGGCACCGTGATGGCAAACGCCGCAAATTTTGCGCGCGACGGCGTCAATGAGATCCCTGAAATTTACACGCCAGAAAAGATGGCGAGCGAGGCTGAAATTTTAACCTCGAACTACGACGACGTGAGCGTTAAAATTTACGACGAGGACTTTTTGCGTGAGCAGAATATGAATGCGTTTTTGGCGGTCAATCGCTCCAGTGCTCATCCGCCGCGCCTAATTCATCTGATCTATAAACCGCAGCGCTGCCTAAAGCGCGTCGTTTTCGTGGGCAAAGGGCTTACTTACGACAGCGGCGGGCTAAGTCTGAAGCCGAGCGATTATATGCTTACGATGAAAAGCGACAAAAGCGGCGCGCTTGCTGCGATGGGTATCATCAAGGGCGCTGCCGAGCTTGAGCTGCCGTTTGAGATACATGCGGTCATCGGCGCTACCGAGAATATGATCGGCGGCGATTCGTATAAACCCGACGACGTGCTGCTTAGCCGCAGCGGCGTAAGTATCGAGGTACGAAATACCGATGCGGAGGGGCGGCTCGTGCTTGCCGACTGCCTAAGCTACGCGCAGGATCTTGAGCCTGATCTGCTAATCGATATGGCGACGCTTACCGGTGCTTGCGTCGTGGGGCTCGGCGAATACACTAGCGGCATCATGGGAAACAGCGAGGAGCTAAAGCGTAAATTTAAAGATCTTAGCGGATCAAGCGGCGAGCTATTTAGTATTTTGGAATTTAACGATTATCTGCGCGAGCTAATTAAAAGCAGTATTGCAGACGTCTCCAACTGCGCTTCCAGCAGATACGGCGGCGCGATAACCGCGGGGCTGTTTTTGGATAAATTTATAAAAGAGGAGTATAAAGACAGGTGGTTGCACCTTGATATCGCGGGGCCTGCGTATCTGGAAAAGGCATGGGGCTATTACGCGGCAGGCGCGACGGGCGCGGGCGTGAGAGCAAACTTATATTTCTTGCAGGCTCTAGCCAAAGAGCTAAAGGACGCGTAGATGGGGCTTTCAGTAGGGATCGTAGGGCTTCCGAACGTCGGTAAATCTACTACCTTTAACGCACTTAGCGGCGCGCAAAACGCACAGGCACAGAACTATCCGTTCTGCACGATCGAGCCCAATAAAGCGGTCGTGCCCGTACCCGATGCCAGATTGGGGAAGCTGGCGGAGATCGTTAAGCCCGGTCGCATCGTGCATTCGACTATCGAGTTTGTAGATATCGCGGGTCTAGTGCGCGGCGCAAGCAAAGGCGAGGGGCTGGGGAATAAATTTCTTTCAAATATCCGCGAGTGCGAGATCATCCTTCATATCGTGCGCTGCTTCGAAAGCGGCGACATAACCCACGTCGAAGGCTGCGTCGATCCCATCCGCGATATCGAGATCATCGAAACTGAGCTGATTTTAGCGGATATCGAGCAGCTTGGACGCAAGATCGAGCGCCTCGGCAAGGAAGCCAAAGCAAATCAAAAGGGCGCTAAAGAGGCGCTAGCCGTGGCAAACGAGCTTTTAGCGCATCTAAACGACGGCAAGCCCGCTTCAAATTTTACGCTCAAAGAGGATGAAAGCTACATCGCTTTAAATCGCGAGCTGCGCCTGCTTAGCGCCAAAGATGTAATCTACGGCGCAAACGTGGATGAAGACGGCATCGTGCAGGATAACGAATATGTAGCGCGCGTAAAAGAATACGCAGATGCCCGCGGCGCCGAGGTGGTCAAGCTCTGCGCCAAGATCGAAGAGGAGCTCATAGGGCTAAGCGACGAGGAGACGCACGAGATGCTGCAAAGCCTGGGCGCGCAACAAAGCGGGCTGGAGCTCATCATTAAACGCTCTTTTGCGAAGCTCAGCCTCATCAGCTACTTTACCGCAGGCGAGATGGAGGTGCGCGCGTGGACGATCACGAAAGGCTGGAAGGCTCCGAAGGCCGCGAGCGTGATCCACAATGACTTTGAGCGCGGATTTATCAGAGCCGAGGTGATCGGCTACGAGGACTACATTGCGTGCGGCGGCGAGAGTAGGGCGAAAGAAGCGGGCAAGATGCGCCTTGAGGGCAAGGACTACGTCGTGCAAGACGGCGACGTGATGCACTTTAGATTTAATGTTTAAAATTTGTTTTTAGGCGTATTGAAATTTGGTTTGCGCTAGCTTTAAAATTTGATAAATTTTAGCTCAAATGCGGATTTAATAAATTTTGATTTTTGCGAGCAGCGGCTTTTAGCTGAAATTTTTGTATCGCTAGAACAAAACGAGACTTGTGCACTAAATCCTCGTTAAATTTCGCAATAAATTTAAGAGGGTTTTGCTTGCACTAAAATTTTACGCAAGCAAAGCTACACCGCGCAGGATTTATGCTTAAATTCACCCGGCAAAACATGTCTAAGAAATACTTCCAAAATCGCGCCAAAATTTATGCGCGGCAAAAACTGCACATAAATTTAAAGAGGTAAAATTTTACTAAAAATCGCAATAGCTAGTATCTGCGCGCGATAGTATTTGAATTCTATATTTAAATTTACGGCTTATAAATTTGACATTCGGCGATTTTTAAATTTTATGATCTTAAATTTAAATATGTTTGTTTAGTGTGCGGTGTGAACCGCGCTCGTAAAGCTAACCGTATTAAATTTGCCGCCGATAAGCGCGGCGGAATTTAGCGAAAAATTTTAAAACCAAGCTCGCGATCAGTCTATCTTGCTGCATGAAATTTAAAAGCTAGAATTTTGCCGCGCAGAATTCCGTTGCGCCATGGAGCTTTTCAGAAAAAATGAGCAGGTTTTTTAGCACCGAGCAAACAGGGCACTGAACAAGCGGCGCTAAATTTAACTTAATTTTGGAGGATTATGCGAAATAAGCAGCCCTGTATCGAAGGCAGGATAGAAAACTTGCACGTCCGCGTCCTTAGGCAGGAGATCGAGACGCTCGTGCTTTTTGAGATCGACGGCGTTCGCTTTCGTATGCGTTGCAGGTCGTTCTCGTTTAAGCAGGGCGATTTAGTGCGCGTAAAATACTGCAACCAAGGATATCTAGGCAGCCTCGTCGCCTTGGAAGTCGAGCGCCGCAGAACGCCTTTGAAATATGCCCGCGATTTTGCGTTGAGCTCGCTGGATGCCGCAAAACGCACGCTATCTTTAGCTTGGGACATTTTGATTATGTTCGGTCTGATCTTTTTCGTCACGACGGTATTTTACGCGATCTATTTTACGTCCGCAAAAGACGCATTCCCAAACCTGAGCGATTTTTTCTACACTTGCGCGTCGCTTGCGTTTGTTGCGATGATAATTCTGGCATACGTTTATGCGATCGTCCGCGCTATTGAAAGGCGCGCACCTCGTTTGACACAACTGGTGTTTAACCTTGCCGAGAGACTACTTAGCTTAGCGCGACTATTTTGGGCGGTATTGATTGCTTGTGTTGCTGCGATTGCGGTGCTGCTTTGGATTTATATGACATTTATTAAGGATAAAACGGCAAGCCTGAGCGATTTTTTCTATTCTTGCGTAGTGTTCGCACTTGTGTGCGTGATATGCCTAGTTTGTTCTACTTGCATGCAAAAACTCTCATCGTGGCGCAAGCGTCGCAAAAAGTAGTGCCCCTCCACCGCATAAATACGCCGCGCGGAATTTTATAATTACGTCTCTTTAAATTTTGCCGGGTAGAATTTCACGCTACGTTGTAAATTTTATGCGCCGCGAAATTGCAAAATTCCATTTTATAAAAATACGGCGAGCGGCAAAATCCCACCACATAAATAAACCATATCACTACGTTGCGGGCATTGATAATTTACTCGTTTATTTCGCCAAATTAACCCATGCCGCCGTAAATTTTATATTTTAAAATTTCACACCGAATCTTTCGCGGCTAAAAAATACCTCGCAGAGCCGCCGTGCCCTCTACATGCCTGTACGGCAAGAAAAAATGCACAAACTTCGTGCAAGTGCCGTCAGGCACGCATATTTCGGCGCTAAGTCTGTGTTTGACATGCGTAGAATCGAGATCAGGTATCTCTAATCCGCCGCTTTTGTAACCGTTATAGCCCATCTCTATCGGCACCTCTAGCTCATCCTTTTCAAACACGACACGCCCGCTTTGCACCTGCTCGAGTTTGATGTTTTTCAGCACGATCCTGGGCGCGCTCACGTGGTCAAAATTTATACTTAGTTCATACGGGGCGCCGGTGGAATTATCGTCCGAGAAGTCGGGCTTCGGCTCGCGATCATCGCGCCATAATCGTCCGCCGATAGTGGTAGCTCTTAAGCGGGCGCTGATGCTAAAATCCTTCAGATCCAGCGAAGCGCTGCTAAAATCACGGATGAGCGTCCAGGCTACGACGGTGCGGCCGAAAAATTTATCAGCGATCATATATGTGCCGAAAAGCGAGCTTATGACCACCCAAAACAGAAATATAAATTTAAAAATCTTACGCAAAACGAACTTTAATATCTTCATCGCTATCCTTTCAATCTAAAGCTTAAGCGGAATTCCGCCTGCGAATCCGCGAATTAAAATTCCGCGCGGGATTTCGCTTATGAAATTTCACGCCTTTTCAGTCTGCGGCGGAATTTTAAGACAGAATTCCGTGGCGAAATTTTGCTGCGAAATTATAAAACAAATTCCGCCCATGAAATTTTCCCTAGAACTGCGCCTGCAAAACTCCATAACGAAATTTAAAGCTAAAATTTTACGATGAAATTCCATAGCTAAAATTTTACGGCAAGCCTCAGAAATCAACTACCGCGGCAAAATTCCACGTCTTAAAATTTTAAGAAAGTATGAAATTTTTTATCTGATCGCAGATCGCTTCTTCGGACTGTGCGGCGTCGATTTGCAGGGTCTCAACGCCGCACGCCCTGCATGCCTGCGCCATAAGATCTTGCACGCGCATTAGGTATCTCAGCCCGCGAGCCTCGATTATATCGCTGTTAGCGCGCGTTTTGAGCCGATGCCTGATGAGCTGTTCGTCCGCCGAAAACAGCACGATTTTATCTGCAAATTTGCCCCCGAGCGCAAATTTATTAAGCGCGATAAGCTCGCTAAGATCCGCGTTTTCGTCGTTTGCCAGCGCATAGGCAAGCCCCGAGATGAAGCCACGATCGCTTAGCACGAGCCTGTCCGCGCTGCCCTTTATCACGCGTTCGTAGTGCTCGGCGCGGTCTGCGAGAAACAAAAGCAGCTCGGCGCGCTTTGAAATTTCGCCGCAGACCTCGCGCAGATTTACGCTGCCACGCGGCCACTTAAAATCCTCGCCCAAAACGAGGCTTCGCACCGCCTCGCCGAGCTTCGTGCCGCCAGGCTCCTTGGTCACGATCGCTTGCGGGAAAGTCGCCGCGAGTCGCGCTATCTGCGTGCTTTTGCCCACGCCGTCGATACCTTCGAATATTACATACATTTTTCGCCTTTAAATTTGTGCGCTATTTTACAAGCTTATAGCTAAATAGCGGCTTTTTTAAAGAGCCGCGCGTAAAATTTCGCCTCCAAATCGGCTTTTGCGCGAGCTTGTACGAGCCGATTTTGATCTTTCGGCGTAAAATTTTATCGAGCGCTTTGTTGCCCAGCTTTTGCTATTTGCGGTGCGGCTCGCGGTTAAATTTAGCGCTCGGACGGATGCGTCGCATAAACAGCGAGCGAGTAAATTCGCGCTTAAGGGGCGCGTACCGAGCGGAGCGGAGTAGGGCGCCAGTCGATAAAGACGGCGCGCCGTGCGGATATGATGACGCGTCAGGCGAAGTAGGGAGCCATTATACATAGCAGGATATGTGCTTTACGAATCGGATGGCGTCAGACGGAAATGGCGGCACTTCGGGCGGAGTAGGGCGGCGTTATGCAGAGTGGGGCGCATTGGGGCGGGCGAGTGCTGCGTGCAGTGACAAAATCGCGAC
>NZ_CALKTL010000069.1 GCF_937997405.1 uncultured Campylobacter sp.
ACTGGGCACGTCGGCGTATTTGGCGCCCGCTGCGGGGATCGTAAAGATCATAAAATACATCCTTTTTGATACCTGCGGCACGCTCGCCTGCTGCGTCGCGGATAGATCGGGAGTGCCTTTGGGGCGCTTCGTAAGCGTCGGCAAAATGGGCGCGATAGAGAGAAATTTCGCCTACTCGGGCGAGTTTTATGAGCAGCTCGAACGGATGCGTGAGCGGATAGCGGAGCTAAAGTTTTAGTGAAAATAAAGCGAATTCGACGCGACGCGGAAGCGGGATTCGTAGATTTAAAATTTCAAAGCGCAGAATTTTTGCGATAGAATTTGCAGCATCAAATTTCACTCCGGCAAGAAATTTAAGCTCGCGGAATTTTGCAGCGTAAAAATTTTATTCGCTGCGGAATTTTAAAATTTGCGCAATTTTGCCCGCTGTGAAATTTCATAGATTAAAATTTTACTTTTGCTCAGAATTTTGCGTGACGTAAAATTTTTAAACGCCACAAAATTTTAAAATTTAAACTCTGCAAAATTTAAAAACGAGAGGACTTTGATGCGATCAAAGCGGGCTTGCGCCATAAAATTTCAAATTTTAAATCGCGAGGCGGTATTTAGTGCAGATTTTGATAAATTAAGGAGAAAATATGAGCGAAAATGAGAGCCAGCGCGCCGTCTGGACGGATGAGAGTCGCTGTAAGGCGTGCAACATCTGCGTAAGCGTCTGTCCTAGCGGCGCGATCGCGATGAGACAGGACGAGGGCGCCGTGCAGGGCATGATGATCGACGTGGTGGATGAGGGCGCCTGTATCGGCTGTAGGGAGTGCGAGTTGCACTGCCCGGATTTTGCAATTTTCGTCGCGCCCAAGGGCTTTAAATTCGCTCGTCTAAGCTCTCAGGCTAGAGAGATGGCTGAAAAAATCAAAAACAATAATTTTATGAAACCCAAGGACGCATAATGAGAGAGGTAATTTCCACAGGTAACGCCTTAATTGCGCGTGCGGCGATTGATTGTGGCTGTAATTTTTTCGGCGGCTACCCGATCACGCCGAGCAGCGAGATCGCGCACGAGATGAGTCGCTTACTACCTAAGGTCGGAGGTAAATTTATCCAGATGGAAGATGAAATTTCGGGCATTTCTGTAGCTTTGGGCGCGTCGATGAGCGGTGCAAAGGCGATGACGGCAAGCTCCGGTCCTGGAATTTCGCTAAAATCAGAGCAGATTGGACTTGGCTTTATCGCTGAAATTCCGCTTTTAATCGTAAATGTTATGCGCGGAGGTCCTAGCACCGGGCTTCCTACGCGAGTGGCGCAGGGCGATATTTTGCAAGCTCGTAACCCCACTCACGGCGATTTTCAAAGCATCGTGCTATGCCCGGGCTCACTAAATGAGGCTTATACGCAAACCGTGCGCGCCTTCAATCTAGCCGAGCGGTTTATGACGCCGGTATTTTTGCTACTTGATGAGACGCTTGGGCATATGCAGGCTAAGGCGGTGCTGCCTGAAATT
>NZ_CALKTL010000070.1 GCF_937997405.1 uncultured Campylobacter sp.
GAGCGGCTCGGACGAGCTCGCGCAAAGATATAAAAACGTAAGCCTGATCGATTTTGGCGGCAAGAACATCGACATTTTCGGCGGCGATGAGATCGCGTTCGTCGGCCCGGAGGGCGGATTTTCGCCGCGCGAAAGGGAGAAATTTAAAAACGCCTATGCGCTTAATAGCCCCTATATTTTGCGCTCAAACACCGCGCTGATTGCAACTTGCGCGAAGTTGATCTTTTAAGCACTCGGCAAATTTTAAAATTTAAAAAGATCGCGCGTTTGAAATTTTTGGAATTTAAAATTTGCTCTGCGCGATCCGCTATGTTTATCGACGGCTTAACGCGCGGCACGTATTCGCTGCGGCGTATCTTTGCGCGCTGTATTTTGCACGCCGCAGTAAATCAAAATTTTACCCGCAAAGCGGGCTAAATTTTAAAATTCTTCGCGCTTAAAAAGCATGATCGAAAAAAATTGCCGCTTTGCCGAGAGTTTTTAAAACCCTTTAAATTTGCTTTTTAGATAAAAAAGTTGTATAATCGCTGCCTTTTAAAATCATCAAAAAGGATCAAAAATGAAAAAAGATATCCATCCAAACTTTGTCGAAACGACCGTTACTTGCGCTTGCGGAAACACTTTTAAAACGCGCTCGAACAAGCCTGAGATCCGCGTCGATATCTGCTCCAACTGCCATCCGTTTTTCACAGGCAGCGAGAAGATCGTAGATAGCGCGGGCCGCGTCGAGAAATTTAAGCAAAAATACGGAATGAAATAGTTGCTATATCTCATTCCTACGCCGATAGGAAATCTAAGCGATATCTCGAGCCGCGCACTTGAGGTATTGCAAAGCTGCGAAATCCTAATCTGCGAGGATACGAGGGTTTCAAAAAAACTTCTAAACCTATTATCCGATAAATTTCAAATTTCATTTAAAATTTCACGGTTCTACTCGCTGCACACGCACAACGAAGCGGAGTTTTTCGCGGGCTTTGATGCGGCGCTTCTGCGCGAAAAAGCTTGCGCATACGTAAGCGACGCAGGCATGCCCTGCATCAGCGATCCGGGAATTGCGCTCGTAAAATTTGCGCAACGAAGCGGCGTGCCTTACGAGGTGCTTAGCGGCGCAAACGCTCTGCTGCTCGCAGCCGCCGCAAGCGGACTGGTGGAGAAAGAATTTAGCTTTTTAGGCTTTTTGAACAATGACGGCGCGCAGCGCAAAGCTCAGATTATAAATTTAATGCAAAGCCCATATCCGTGCGTACTTTACGAATCTCCAAAGCGCGTAATAAAGCTAATTGAGCAGATCGCGGGGATTGATGCGAAACGCAGAATTTTTGCGATCAAGGAAGCTACCAAAAAATTTGAAACCAAATTTTTCGGTAGCGCCGCGGAGGTCCTATTCAGCCTAAACGGCGCAAATTTAAACGGCGAATGGTGCGTTGTGATTGACGGCGCAGGCGAGAAAAGCTTTGAAAAAATCACGCAAGAAGATATTCTATCACTTGAGATCGCGCCGAAAATAAAAGCGAAACTGCTCTCAAAAATCAGCGGCGAACCCGCCAAAGAAATATATAAAAATTTGATACGCTAAGTCATATTTTAACCGTTTTTCGCTAAAATCCCAAAATGATTATTTACGGCAAGCAGCTGTTTTTACACCTTTTAAACCGGCATCCGCAGAAATTTATCCGCATCATCCTTGCAAAGGAGTGCGAGAAAGAAATTTTTAAAAAGATCGCCGCGACCGGCGTAAAAATCGAGCGCGCCGATGCGAAAAAAGCTCAAGCCCTCGCTCGCGGCGGCAACCATCAAGGCTTCTTGGCCGAGGTGGAGGAGTTCAGCTTCGGCGATCTTGCTAGCGTCAAAGACGATAAATTCGTGCCGATCCTTTATGGGCTTACCGACATCGGAAACATCGGCGCGATAATGCGCAGCGCCTATGCTTTGGGTGCAAATAGCGTGATCGTCGTCGCAAATAATCTAAATATGGCGGGCGTAGTGCGCGCAAGCTCGGGCGCGGCGTACGAGCTAAACGTCGTTAAGGTCGCAGACGGGCTTAGCGCGATAAACGAGCTTAAACAAAGCGGCTTTGAAATTTACGCCGCGAGTGCGGACGGGACGAACTTTAAGGAGTTAAAGCTCGGCGCGAAAAGCGCACTCGTAATGGGGAACGAAGAAGAGGGGATACCTGCTAGAGCGCTTAAAAAATGCGACCACGCGGTATCAATAAAGATGCGCGAAGGCTGGGATTCGCTTAACGTAAGCGCGGCATTTGCGATACTATGCGATGGAATTTTAAATGGAAGAAATAAAAGAGAAGTTAAATAATACGGACGAGCAGGCAGAACAAACCGAAAAGCCGGAGCAAACGCAGCAGCCAAAAAGCAGCGATCTAGATAAATTAAAATCTATGGATCTGATCGAGATTGCGCGTACGACGCGCATCGACGCGCAAAATTTAGAATACATCATAAACAAAGACTTCGAAAAGCTAGCAAATTTTAACGTTAGGGGTTACATTAAAATTTTAGAGCGCGAGTTCGGGCTGGATCTATCGGACTGGCTTAGCGAGTTTGAGAGCGCCAAAGCGAGCTTCGCGCCCGTTAAAAAGGCCAAAGTCGAGCAGGTTTATGGTCAAAGGGTCAGCCCTAATAAAAGCGGCAGCGGTTGGCTTTTATGGCTGCTTGCGATGGTATTAATCATAGGCGCGATCTTTTATTTTGGACTTTATAAAAGCTTCGGCGAATTTTTGGGCTCGCTTTTATGGGAACAAAACAAAACCACCTACTCGGACGCTCCAATCGTAAATAACACTCAAAAAAAGCTTGAAAACATCGGTATCGACGTCATTTCGCACAACGCTACAGATGAAAAATTCGCACTAAAATCGGATATTAATGCAGCCGCTGCTGCGGATGAAAATTTAAGCTCGCTCAATGCGCTGGACCGCTCTATCAGGATTGAGCGCGCGAGTGCCAAAACGGAGGAAAATTCCACCGACGGAAACGCTACTCAAAGCGCGCCCGCACCCAGCAAAGATATCGTGCTTAATCCGCGCGGCAAAATGTGGATCGGTATCATCGATCTAAAAAGCGGCAAGAAGCGCGAGATGGTCATCAATGCCCCTTACGTAGTCGCTTCGCAAGGAGATGAGGAACTGCTAATCTCTACCGGCCACGGGATGTTTGAGCTCGGCAAAGCCGATGGCAACGTAACTTTCAGCGAAAGAAACACTCAAAAATTCCACGTCAAAGATGGCAATATCACTAAAATTTCAGCCGATGAGTTTCTGCGCTTAAACAAGGGCAAGAAGTGGTAAAATCCTCGTTCTCGTGTGCGGCTCTTCGCTCGTAGGGCTTTTGCCGCCGCCGAGGATAGAATTTCGGTCCGCTGCGGCGAGTGCAACTTAAAATAAACCCACGAGCGTAAATTTAGAGGGTTTTGAACCGCGCCGCCTTAGATAGAATTTTAAGCGGCGCAGGCAAAATTTAACGGTGCGATAAAATTTCAAACGGTGCGGGCGCTTGCGGTAGCGCGATAAATTTAAAGGGTTGTCGTTCGAGGACATGGCGTAAAAACGGCAGCTTTGATCGTTATCGTTTTGAGCGGACGTAAATTTAAATGTCGCCGCAAAGTGTCGACGCGCTAAATTTAAATGATCAATGTCTCGGCGATTTTAAAATTTTAGTGTGGTAAAATTTTAAAATCGCCTTAGCAATATAAAATCGCCGCCGCATCGACGCTAAGGCTTGAAATTTTGCCTCCGTGCGGTACGAGCAGATCGCTGCGTTTAAGGCGCGAAATTTTAAATATGGCTTGAAAATTACTTTAAGATAAGAGGTTTGAGATGTTTGACGAAATTCGTTTTTCAAAAATCGAGCGTTTGCCAAATTACGTTTTTGCCGAGGTTAACGCCATAAAAATGGCTGCACGCAGAGCCGGCGAGGATATAATCG
This sequence comes from uncultured Campylobacter sp., assembly GCF_937997405.1. Lineage (GTDB taxonomy): Bacteria > Campylobacterota > Campylobacteria > Campylobacterales > Campylobacteraceae > Campylobacter_B. Next base: position 3,942 of record NZ_CALKTL010000070.1, read on the forward strand.
ATTTTTCGATGGGCAATCCCGACGGCAGGACGCCGCAGCATATAATCGACAAGCTTTGCGAAAGCGCGCAAAAGGACAAGACGCACGGCTACTCCGTAAGCCAGGGCATCTACAAGCTGCGACTTGCCTGCGCGAATTGGTACAAGCGCAAATACGGCGTGATCTTGGACCCGGAAAGCGAGATCGTCGCGGTGATGGGCTCTAAAGAGGGCTTCGTGCATCTAACAAGCGCGATCGTAAATCCGGGCGATGTCGCGGTAGTGCCCGATCCTGCGTATCCGATCCACACTCAAGCCTTCATTATCGCGGGCGGCAACGTCGTTAAAATCCCGCTTGCCTATGATGAGAATTTAAATTTTAATGAGAATAAATTTTTCATCGATCTGCAAAAAACCTTCGATGAGAGCATTCCGCGCCCAAAATACGTCGTCGTAAATTTCCCGCACAACCCCACCACCGTCGTCGTACAAAAAAGCTTCTACGAGCGGCTCGTGGCGATGGCGCGGCAGGAGCGGTTTTATATCATCAGCGATATCGCTTACGCGGAGATCGCTTTCGAGGGTTACAAAACGCCCTCGATTTTTGAGGTTCAGGGTGCGAAAGACGTCGCAGTCGAGGCGTACACGCTCTCTAAAAGCTACAATATGGCGGGCTGGCGTGTGGGTTTTGTTAGCGGTAATAAAAAGCTCGTCGCCGCGCTTAAAAAGATCAAATCTTGGTTTGATTACGGTATGTTTACGCCGATCCAAGTAGCCGCCACGATCGCGCTGGACGGGCCGCAAGAGTGCGTAGAGGAGATCCGCGCGAGCTATGAGAAGCGTAGAAATTTTTTGATTGACGCTTTTGCGGACGCGGGCTGGCAGATCGCAAAACCTAGCGCGTCGATGTTTGCGTGGGCGAAATTGCCGCCCGCGGCGTCTCATCTAAGGAGCATGGAGTTTTCCAAACAGCTTCTTACCAAGGCGCGCGTCGCCGTAAGTCCCGGCGTGGGCTTTGGTGCGGCGGGAGACGATTACGTGCGGATCGCTTTTATCGAAAACGAGAATAGGATCCGCCAGGCTGCTAGAAATATAAAAAAATATTTGAAAGAGATCTGATGAAGGTAGCGATTTTAGGCGTCGGCACCGTAGGTAGCGAAGTTGCAAACATTTTGATCAAAAACAAAGATATCATTCTTGCGCGTGCAGGCGTTAACATAGAGCCCGTAATCGGGCTCGTGCGCGATACGAGCAAAAAAAGGGGCGTGCAAATTCCGCTTAGCAGCGACGCGCAAAGTATCATCGAGCGCGACGATATCGACGTTTTTGTAGAGCTCATGGGCGGGGTAGAAAAGCCCTACGAGATCGTAAGCGAAATTTTAAAGCGCAAAAAAGCGGTCGTTACCGCAAATAAGGCACTTTTGGCTTATCATCGCTACAAGCTCCAGGCTCTAGCGGGCGATACGCCTTTTGGATTTGAAGCGAGCGTAGCAGGCGGAATTCCGATTATCAAAACCCTGCGCGAGGGGCTAAGCGCCAATCGTATCGAAAAAATAATCGGCATCGTAATTGATAAACGGCACGATATCCACGAAGTTGGG
>NZ_CALKTL010000071.1 GCF_937997405.1 uncultured Campylobacter sp.
GACCACATCCTGTCCGTCCTCAAAGTGATCCCCACCGAGTCGACCGAACCCGCCCTCGGTCTGGACTTTCGTATCGTTAAACGCCTTTTCGTCCATATAGCTTGAGTGTGCGTCGAGGTTATTCATAAGCCCCGAGATTGTCTTGTCCACAAGCTCAGAAAAAGTCATCTCATCGACATAATTGTTTTCGACGATCGCAAGTGTTTTAGTAAGCTTAGCTAGCGCCTCCAAACGCGTTTTTTCGCTGTCTGGCTTTTTGGTCGCATTGACCTCTCTGGCTTGTAAATTTCCGGTAAAAAAACTAACGCCTAAAAATAGAGAAAATATGAATCCCAAGCCGAAGAAGAGGTGTTTTTGTCGCAAAGCATATCCTTGAAAATAAAATGTAGCGAATTTTATAGAAAATTGGCTAAAAATAAGGTAAATTTCATACGAAATTTGCGCGTTTACGGATAAATTTAAGTCGAAAATTTTAAAATCTCACTAAAAAACCTTGACATAAAGACACTAAAGTTATATAATGCTACCAACTTCAACTTTAGGAGAAATTTATGAACGAAACTATTGAAATTTTAACCGATAAAATGCGCTCTTTGCTTGAAAGCAGCGTTTCTTTGGCGATCCATTCCAAAAATAGCGAAGTGGGCGTATTGCACATGCTCTGGGCTTTGGTAGCCGACAGCGGCTCTGTGCTAAATCAAATTTTTAATAAATTTAGCATCGAAAAGACCGCGGTCGAGCTTGAGATCAAAAGCGAAATTTCAAATTTGCCTACGAGCTCAAACGTCACGAAGGAAAACGTGCGAATCTCGCGCGAGCTGATGAACTCGCTAGAGGTCGCAAAAGGGCTAATGACGAGCTCGGGCGATAAATTTATCGCCGTAGATACCTGGCTGATTGCAAATTTAAACGCAGATCCGCTAAAGAAAATTCTGTCTAAATTTGCAGATCTTAGCGAGATCAAAAAGGAGCTAGAGGCGCTTCGCGGCGGCAAAAGCATCGATTCGCAAACCGCCGACGAGACGCTTGAAGCGCTTAGTAAATTCGGCGTCGATCTCACCGCTAAGGCGATCGCGGGCGAGCTCGATCCGGTCATCGGCCGCGACGAGGTAATCTCGCGAATGATGCAAATTTTAATCCGCAAGACGAAAAATAACCCTATCCTACTCGGCGAGCCGGGCGTGGGAAAAACCGCGGTCGTCGAGGGTCTTGCGCAGCTGATCGCCAAAAAAGAGGTACCGCTTAGCCTGCAAAATAAACGCGTCATCGCGCTTGATATGAGTGCGCTGATTGCGGGCGCGAAGTACCGCGGCGAATTTGAAGATAGGCTCAAAGCCGTCATAAACGAGGTCGTAAAAGCCGCGAACGTCGTGCTTTTCATCGATGAAATTCACACCATCGTAGGCGCGGGCGCAAGCGAAGGCTCGATGGATGCCGCAAACATCCTAAAGCCCGCCCTTGCGCGCGGCGAGCTACATGCTATCGGCGCTACGACGCTAAAAGAGTACCGAAAGTATTTTGAAAAAGACGCTGCGCTTCAGCGCCGCTTCCAGCCCGTAACGGTCGCAGAACCTAGCGTGAGCGAGGCTACGGCGATCCTGCGCGGCATAAAGGAGCGGCTGGAGGTGCATCACAACGTCACCATCACCGATAGCGCGCTTGTGGCGGCTGCAAGGCTAAGCGACCGCTACATCAGCGATAGATTTTTGCCAGATAAGGCGATCGATCTCATTGACGAAGCGGCGGCGGAGCTTAAAATGCAGATCGAAAGCGAGCCAAACGAGCTTGCCAAGGCCAAGCGCGACATCCTTACGCTTCAGGTCGAAAAGGAAGCCCTTAAGATGGAGGATGACGGCAAAAACGACGAGCGGCTCGCGCAGATCGATAAAGAGATCGAAAATTTAACCGAGCAGAAAAACGCGCTTCAGGCTAAATTTGAAAACGAAAAGTCCGTATTCGGCGGCATCAGCGAGGAGAAAAAAGCGATCGACAGCCTCAAAAACGAAGCTAGCCTAGCAAGACGCAACGGCGATCTTAGCAAGGCTGCCGAGATCGAATACGGCAAGATTCCCGCCGCGCAAGCAAAGGTTAAGGAGCTTGAGGCGAAGTGGGACGCGATGAAAGAAAACGGCGTGCTTTTGCGAAACCGCGTGGACGAGGAGAGCGTGGCTGAAATTTTAAGCAAATGGACGGGCATCTCGGTAAGTAAAATGCTCTCCTCCGAAAAGGAGAAATTCCTCCACATCGAGGAGCATCTAAAAGAGAGCGTCGTGGGGCAAGATGAGGCGCTGCACGCCATCGCTCGCGCCGTCAAGCGCAACAAAGCCGGCCTCGTGAACGAAAACCGCCCTATCGGAAGCTTTTTGTTTTTAGGCCCTACCGGCGTCGGCAAGACCGAGAGCGCAAAGAGCTTAGCTAGGTTTTTGTTCGACGACGAGCGAGCTATGATCCGCTTTGATATGAGCGAATATATGGAAAAACACAGCGTCAGCCGCCTGCTCGGCGCGCCTCCTGGATACGTGGGCTACGACGAGGGCGGGCAGCTTACCGAAGCCGTGCGCAGAAAGCCGTATTCAGTGCTGCTTTTTGACGAGATCGAAAAGGCGCACAAGGACGTTTTTAACATCCTGCTTGGAATTTTAGACGACGGACGCGCGACCGATAACAAGGGCGTTACGGTCGATTTTAAAAACACGATCATTATCCTAACGAGCAATATCGGCTCGGCTAAGATTATGGAGCTTGACGCCAAAAATGCGAACAAGCCGCGCGAGATCGCGCTTGCCGAGCGAGAGGAGGCGGTAAAGAGCGAGCTGAAGAATTATTTCAAGCCCGAATTTATCAACCGCCTGGACGATATCGTGATCTTCAACGCCCTAAGCGAGGACGATCTTATAAAAATCGTGGGCATTATGTTTAAAAGCCTGCAAAAAACGCTAGCAAATCGCGGCATTAACGCAAGCCTAAGCGAAAATGCCAAAAAGCTCATCGCCTCGGCGGGCTTTGATATCGAATACGGCGCAAGACCGCTACGAAGGGCGCTCTACGATCTGGTGGAGGATAAGATCGCCGATATGATCCTAAGCGACGAGATCAAAACGGGCGATCGGATCGAAATCGGCGCGCGTGACGGCGAGATCGAGATAAAGAGGGTGAAGTAAAATCGGGCGGAATTTATCCTGCAGGGTAAATTCCTCGCTTTGGTGGAGTAAATTTGGCGAGGTAAATCTAAAATACTTTATTAATATAAATTGGGCGGGTAATCTATCCGTTGGGAATTGAAACTACGGTATCTGGGCCCGCCGGTTTTTTGCTCGATGCGGGTAGAATTCCATCCCGTTGGGAATTGAAACGAAATAGAAACAAGAAAAGCAGAAATAGAAGCAAAGTAGAATTCCATCCCGTTGGGAATTGAAACAGAAACATCATACGTAACCGTTGGGTGTTCGGTGTAGTAGAATTCCATCCCGTTGGGAATTGAAACAATTCGAGCTCTCTAATATCCTCTGAAGCGTGCTCCGTGTAGAATTCCATCCCGTTGGGAATTGAAACATTTTACAGAGCCCTTTTTTCAAGGGCTCGATAAGTAGAATTCCATCCCGTTGGGAATTGAAACACGCTTATTTTTATCGTTACTCCCGTCGTTTTGCCCGGTAGAATTCCATCCCATTGGGAATTGAAATACTCTATTTAAAATCTCATTTCCCTCTCACATAGTAGCATTCTATAGAATTTAAGAATTTACCGAGCAGAATTCTACCCGATAAAATTTTTACCAAATAAAATTCTGGGCTTTAAATTTTAAAATTTATCGAGTAGGGTTCCGTATCCCAGAGCTTAGAATTTCAAATTTAAGAAACAGTGGCTTTGAGTTGCAGGATTCAAAAGCGCAAGGATTTTAGATTATAAAATTTAAAAAGATAGATAGGGTTAGAATTTTAAAATTCGAAGTCGATGACCGAAATTTCAGACTTCGAAACCTAAAATTTTAAATCTGAAGCGGAATCAAATTTTAAAATAATTTCAAAATTTACCCCTTTTAAATTTACATATCTCGAGCTCTATTCATAAAATTTTACGTATTAATTTACGCAAAATTTATCCAAACAAAAACGATCTCATAAGCTTATCCGCATTAAATTTTATCTCTTCTTTTTAGAATAAAAACCATCGCAGACGCAATTATTAGCGATGATAAAGCGCTTATTATCATTATGCTAAAATTAAAATTTGAGCGATCAAGCAGATGACCCAACCAAGTAAAACTCGCTTTTGCTAGGATTATCACAGCTAGCAAATAAGTATAAAATAGACTTATAAAAAATGTAGATGCGCCGGATATTTTATCCAGCAGAATAAAAGCCTTTATCTTTGAAAATACGAAGCAGCAGATGATCAGAGGCAAAATTACCGTCGCGCAAAATAGATACAATGCCATAGCGCCGAAAATATCGCTTTCGCTATCGCTTGCTTCTTCGTGCCACGTTAGTTCAAAAGCTTTTAAAACGATAGAAAACGGATGCGCGATATCGTAACCGCTATACTCCGCCAAAAAAACCGCATCTATGCTGGCAAATATAACGCCCAAGCAATCTATAGTAAAAATGAACAAGGCGATCCAGAATAAAATCCTTACCCCTTTTAGCTCAAAACATTTTTTAATGAACTCTTTTATCACCCTGGCCCCTACTTTATAGTTTTTAAGATCAATTTGGCTTTTATATCGCGTTTCATTTCGGCGCTTTTAAGACTCCTCGCCGTGATCTCTCATCAAATTTAAGCCTCAGCTACGCTAAATTTTAAAATTTCAAGCAAAGCAAAGCATTGTGCCGCATTCGTTATCTTTTCTATTTGCTCTGCATTTGTCATTTTATATCCTTGTCCTAAAACTTTGATATTACTAAACCTACAATCGCAATTATGGCACTTACCCAAATAGAAGTATTTGCTATAAACCAAAGTATGCATTCTACATAGTGATATATTATTTTTGCCCTATTTGAGATTTTATATTCCTCGTAAGGCTACTTAATATTCGGCTTATCGGCAAGCGCCTCTCTTAAAAGCACCGAAAAGAAATATCCGCTCTAAATGCTTCTCGGAACAAGCCTGCAGGGTCCTTATACTCATCAACATAGTCAATACAAATAATCTCTTATCTATATTAAAAATTTTTAAGCCATATTCTTGCATCTCTTTCCTTACGTATTAAAAATTTTAGAACTATGGTTTATCAGGCTCAAAGTCAAACTCTCTTTGTCGAAAGCAACATCTCCAAATTTATCAATAATCTCTCGATTTTGTCTGATCGATATGGTCATGCTACCATTGTCTAGTATATAATATCTTTCTATTTTAAAAAGCTTTAGAATTTGAAATATTAAAACAAAAGACATATTTATTAGCATAGCCGGTATATAGACTAAAGTATCAGCTATTTTTTCTGATATTTTCATATTAGGCTTATTACCAATTTTTTCGCCAAACCTAGGCATATATGAGTATGTAATTTTTGTTTTTTCA
>NZ_CALKTL010000072.1 GCF_937997405.1 uncultured Campylobacter sp.
CAGCTTTTCCTATAACCTGTACCAGTTAATCGGGAGCCTCACCGGGGAGATGGAAGTCATTCGGAACGATGCGCTGACCGTCGAAGAAATCGCGGCAAAACAGCCGGAGGCGATTATCCTCTCGCCGGGCCCCGGCCGTCCGGAGGACGCCGGCGTCACGGTCGAAGTAATACGGAAACTCGGCAAAAAAATTCCGCTGCTCGGCGTGTGCCTCGGTGAACAGGCCATGTGCCTACGGCGGCAAAGTCGGCTATGCAAAGCAGCTGATGCACGGCAAGCAGTCGAGAACCGTGCTGGACACCAACAGTGTCTTGTTTCGGGGACTGCCGGAGCAGGTCGAGGTGGCGCGCTATCACAGCCTCGCCGCCGTCGAGGAGACGCTGCCGTCCGTGCTCCGCGTGACGGCGCGGACGGCAGACGGCGAGATTATGGCGATTGAACACAAGAATTATCCGGTCTACGGCGTGCAGTTTCACCCGGAATTTACCAGCCGTTTAGTGCGCCCAAATCCCGCTATTTTGGGCTTTATCGAAGCATCTATAAAAAATGCTAGGTAAAAATGAGATAAGGGAAATTTTAAAATCGAGATTTGCGGGCGATCGGCACAATAAAATTTCTGAAATTCCCTTACCTTGCGAGCTGAAGGATACCTATAAGGCGGCTTTGCGCATAAAAACTGCCATCGAAGAAAACCAGCGCATAGCCGTAGTCGGCGATTACGACGTCGACGGTATCGTAAGCACCGTCATAATGAGCGATTTTTTCAATCAAATAGGCGCGGATTACGTTATTAAGATCCCAAACCGCTTCACCGACGGATACGGGCTAAACAGCGAGATCATAGGCGAGCTTGAGGACGTTGATCTCATCATCACCGTAGATAACGGCACCTCCGCGACGGAGGCCGCCGAAATTTGCGCGCAAAAAGGGATCGATCTCATCATTACCGATCACCACATGCCTCCGCCCGTGCTGCCCAGAGCTTACGCGATAATCAATCCGAAGCAGCCCGATTGCACCTTCCCAAATATCGAAATTTGCGGCGCGCAGGTAGCGTGGTATCTCGTAGGCGCGCTAAAAGAAACCCTCGGCGTGAACTACGATATGGCAAGCTCGATGGATATCCTCATCATCGCCATAATCGCCGATATGATGGAGCTGCGCGACATGAACCGCGCGCTTTTGCGTTTCGGCATCAAGCGGCTAAATAGCTCGAACCGCGCCTGCTTCAAGGCGATCAAGGAGCATTATTTTAAAAAGCACTTCGAATTCGACGATATCAGCTACACGATCGCGCCGCTAATCAATTGCACGGGGCGGATGGACGATGCGACGATGTCGTATAACTTCCTATGCGCCAAAAATATCAGAGAGGCAAACCACTACCTAGAGACGATAAATTCGATCAACAACTCGCGCAAAGAGGAGGAGAAAAGCCTCTACGACGAGATCGTAAAAAGCGTCGATCCGAGCGACAACGTCATCGTCGTGTGGGGTCCGCAGTGGCACGAAGGCATTATCGGCATCGTCGCAAGCCGCCTAAGCAAGACCTACAAAAAGCCCGCGATCGTCTTTAGCGTAAGCGACTCGCACGCCAAAGGGAGCGCGCGTAGCATCGGTAAATTCGATATTTTAGAGCTGATCTCCTCGCAAAGCGAAATTTTAACGACCTTCGGCGGACACAAGGGCGCTGCGGGCGTGGGGATCGATCCTGCGCTGCTGCAGGAGTTTAAGCGGCGCGTAAATGAGCGCATTACGCCCAAGGATCTGAGCGATTTTAGCGCGCAAGACGATCTGCTGGGCGAGCTGGACGCGTCGCAGATAGACTTCGAGCTGCTTGAAATTTTAGAATTTTACGAGCCGTACGGGCAGAAAAATCCGCGCCCGCTCTTTTGTATCAAAGGCGCGCGCGCCCGCAATATCAGGGAGATCGGCAAGGAGGGCAAGCATATCAAAATGGCGCTTGACAAAAACGGAGGCAGCGTCGAGGCGCTGTTTTTCAACTACGACTTTTTGCCGCGCGCGGGCGAGCGGGTGGACGCGATCTTTACGATTAGCAAAAACAACTTCCGCGGCACGATCACGCCAGAGCTCATCATCAAGGAGCTGGTCCCGAGCGGGAGCTAGCTTCGCTGCGAAGCGGCTTGCAGCGTGAGGTACGGGTTAAATTTAGCGAGAAGAGAGTAAATTTGCTTGCTCTTGCGCTTTTGCACGGCAGCGGCAAAAGACCCGCCAGAAGCTTGCTTGCGCGTTGCGATCTTACGTCGCGGCGGCACATTTGGAAATTTAAAATTTAAAATTTAGGCTCACGGAGCACGTTAAATATGGTGCAAAATTTTAAAATTTACCTCACGTAATCGCGGCAGGCGGCGGATAAGTCGCGGTATTTTCGGATTTTAATATTTCCCCATGCTGCGCTTGAAACATCGCGGTTGTAAAATCTTAAAACAACATTCGGGCGCTTGGGATAAAAGTCGCGGAATATTTATAATTTGCGATAAATTTACGCTACGCGGCACGCATTCAGGCGCAATAGCACGCCGTTGCCTAAATTTTACAATTCAGTCGTTGCGTAAATCGTCGTATAGCATTAAACTTCCGCGCCGCAGTCGAGACGACGCGAACCGCAGCCGCACGGCATCGATAAATTTGCACGGGTCGTGAAATTTCACGGCGCACGCTCTGTCGAGATAATCCACAGGCGCGCATATTTGGCGCCCGTATCGCAATTTTGTAATTCGCATTCGCCTCCAAATTTAAAAAGGTGCGCGAATTAATGTAAAATTCACGCACCGCCGTTTCATACGATTGCTCAACAAAGACGTTTTGCAAATCGGGCTAAATTTTAAAATTTGACCCGCCCTAAACTCAGAGGCTAAAAAACCACTACTAAAAACCACTTAAACGGCGCGGGTGCCGAGATCGCGTGTGGCAAGCCCGCAGGCATGACGATACTTTGCCCCGCTTTTACGCGGTGCTTCTGCCCGTCGATCGTGAAATCGCCCTCCCCCTCAAGCACGTAAACGAACGCGTCGCCGTCTGATTTGTGCGAGCTGATCTCCTCGCCGCCGTCGAAGGCAAAAAGCGTCATATTCAGCGCAGGATTTTGCGCGAGGGTGCGCGAAACCACCTTGTGAGGGGCTACTTCGACTAGCGAAGCAAGCTCTACGGCCTTAGCGGGGTCGATATTTTTGATGTGTTGCATAAGCTCTCCTTGAAATGAAATTTGATCGATTGTAGCTAAAATTTAGCAAGCCCGCTTTGATGAGCATCAATCCGGATCCGCGCTGAAAGGATTTTTCAGAAAGATCGGGATGAAATTTATCAGATATAGCGCGACCGCGGCGATGAAAAGCGCCGAGGGGATCATCACGTATAAAACAAAGCTCTCGCCAGCAAAAACGGCTCTTAAGGCCCCCGCGAGTAGAGCCAAAACGAGCGCCGTGCGGCTTAGGCGCGGAAAATTTAACGGCGAAATTCCGCTGTGGCGCTGGCCTGCGATCATTCCCACAAAAAGTATCGCTCCGTAGATATAGCAGATCGCGATGACGTGCAGCGGCGCGGCAGCGTACCCCCCGCGGATCAGCGCCGCGCCCAGCCACAGGTATCCCGCCGCGCACGCAGCCTGCAACGCGTAGTAAAACGCCATATAGTGGCGGCTTAGAATTTCGACGTAGTGCAGCTCGCGAAGCTTCGCCAAAAACAAAAACCCGATACCAAGCGCGATAAATCCGCATGCCGCCTCGCTTAAAAAGGGCGTTGCGAGCGCCAAAGCGAAGGCGAGGAAAGCGGCTAAATTTTTGTAGATAAAATTTGGAATAAAAACGGCGTCCTTCAGCCCGCCCTCTCTTAGCGCTTCGTTGCCGATGACGACGCTTATGCGGTAGCTTACGACGGCGATTGCCGCGACGTTGATATGCACGAAGCTAAGCAAAAACTTCTCATCTCCGCTCGCGCCATAGGCCGCAGAGCAGGCGCAAAACGCCGCTAAGACCGCCAGGATGCTAAAATTATTCGAGTTTTTATCCAGCCACAAAAGCCGCGCCGCAAAGATGAAAAATACCGCCCAAAACAGCCCCACAATCGCCGCCGCGAGCCGTAAATTTAAAAAGCTTGCGATAAAAGCCGCGATCAGGCAGGCGGCAAAAGCAAGCGAGACGGGCTTTAGCGAGCCCTCGAAATTCGTCCAATCGGGCAGCGCGGTAAGCAAAAACGCCGCGTAGATGCACGAGGGCGCCAAAAACAGAAAATAAAATTTATGAGCGGCGACGTAATCGATCGCCAGCGCGTCCGGCGCTAAAAAGCTAAGCGCGCCCAGCGCCGCAAAAAAGCAGGCGCAAAGAACGAAGGCGCGCATCGGATGAGAGAAAAAATTCCTAGCGCGCTCGTCTTTAAATTTAGGCGCGTAAAAGCCCAGCTCTTCGCGCTTTCCTGCAGAGTTCGGCTCCGCTTGATTATCCTGCGTGGAATTAGCCTTAAAATTCCGATCGGAATTCTTGAGCTCCTGCGACGAAACTGGCTCTGTTTGGTTTTGCGTGGAGTTAGCTTTGGAATTCCGATCGGAATTTTTAGAGCTTTGCGAGAAGTTTTGAACAGAATTTGGCTCGGCGCTTCTTCCGTTTTGTGAGAAATCCCACGCGAAATTTTGATTTTTAAAGTTTTGCGCGGAGGCGGGTTTGGAATTTTGACTTTGATCGGAGCTTTTAACGCTTTGTAAGAAGCTTAGCGGTAAATTCCGTTCGGAATTTTTAATGTTCTGCGAGAAACTCGGTTTGGAATTTGGCTCGGCACTTCTGCCACTTTGCGAAAAACCCTGAGTAGAATTTTGATCGTAGATTTTACCGTTTTGCGGAAAGCTCGACAAAGAATTTTGATCAAAATTCTTGATACTTTGTAAAAAAACCTGAGCGGAATTTTGATTTTTAAAGCCTCGCACGGGCTCTGCCTCCGAATTGCGATCGGAATTTTTGGCACTCTGTGAGAGATTTTGCTCGAAATTTTGCTTGAAATTCTTAGCGCTCTGCGGGAATTTCGGCTCAAAATTTCGGCCCGAATTTCCGAAGCCTTGCATAGACCCAACTTCCCTACCGCGAGCGGAATTCCAAAAATTTTGTATAAAATTTAAAGCGGAAATTTTACAATTTTGCACGGGCTCGGCTTCCAAGCCCCGGTCAAAATTTTTAAAATTTTGTGTAAAATCCGAGGCACAAACTTTAGAATTTTGCGCAAATTCGCAATTTCTGTATCCGAGGCCGGGTCCGCACGGCGCACCAACCGCACTCTCAAAGTAAAATTCTCGCGCCGCGTAGATTTTACTTTCAAAGCCTAGTCTGCGCAGCACACGGGTTTCGCACCCAAAACTCGTCAAATTGTACGGACCGGCGCTCTTCTTGGCACCTTCGCCGGCGCGGATCTGCTTTTTTAAATTTACAAATTGCGAGGCGGCGAGGTTAAATTTCTTCAAATTTACGGGGCCAAAATTCTTAAAATCGCGCGCGTCGTGTAAATTTAAAAAATTCCGCACCGCACAAAACGTGCCTAGAGTGGGATTTTGCTCGCCGCCTAGCCCACTTGCATCGCAAAACAGCGAGCGGTAGGTGCTAAAAACGGCTTTTTGAGCGCTGGACTGCGCGCTTAATCCGCATACATCAAAACCGCAACGCGGAAAGGCGTCTCGGTTCGCGCCAAATTTGCAGTACAAATGAACGCCCCGCTTCGTGCCAACGCGACGCAAGCAAATGTCTGCATTGAAATTGCGCTGCGAGCGGACGCTCATACTAGATTGCAAACGATCGCTCGTGTTAGAGCTGCGTCGCAAACGACCGATCGCGCTGGGGTCGCGGCGTGAGTGGACATCTCGGTTTACGTCAACGCGCCGTAAGCAAGCGCTCACGCTAGAGCTACACCGCAAGTAAGTACTCGCGCTAGAGCCGCAGTATGTATCGCTGCTAAATTTCGTCGAATTTTGCGCTGTAAAACCCCAGCGCACTGCGCCGTTCAGGAGCACGCTCACGCTATAATCGCAGTTCGCACGGCTGCGCAGTCCGTATTTCGGCGTGATAAAACCGCAGCGCCCTGTATCCTGTGTGAGGCTGTGTCTGCCCGCGCCGACATCGATACATCCAGAACTCCGCAAAAGCTCGCGCCCGCGTGCATCCAGATCGTAGCGCCCGATGCCCCGAAAAAGCCCATCTATGCGAGCGCCGAGGTCGTCGCAGCTAGCGCCCGGCAAATGCCCGTAATTGCGCGCGCCCGGATCGCAATATGTACCAAAACCTCGTTCATACGCGTCTGAACCGCAACGTAAGTTTAAATTTCGTGCGGAACCTCCATGCTTGTGCGCATTAAAGATAAAATTTCTACTCATAATAGCTCACTCCCCTAAACTGCTCGCTTACCACGCGCTCTTCGTACCGCTCGTCGCGCGCGCTTAGCGGCTCGTCCAGGCTCACGACGCGCCTAAGCCCCATCCCCTTGGGCTCGAGCTCGATGATCTCGTGGCTTAGGCGTGCGGCCTCGAAGCGGTCGTGGGTCACCAAAAGGCAGGCAAGTCCCTCGCACTCGATCTTTGATACTAAAATTTCGATCAGCGCGCCGCGCAGATCGCGATCCAGACCTACAAACGGCTCATCAAGCAGAGCCAGATCGCAACCGCTAAGGATAGTGCGCAAAAATGCCGTGCGCTTTTGCATGCCGCCGCTTAGCTCGCGTGGGAATTTATTCAGGTCGCTCGGGCTTAGCCCGATCTTTGCAGCGAGGGCGTAAATTTCGCTCACGCCCGCGGGACTAAAAATTTCGATATTTTTAAGCGCCGTGAGGTTCGGTAGCAGGCGGTTTTCTTGAAACAAAAAGCTGATTTTTTTAAAGCCGTTTTCGATCTGCCCGCTTTTTTTATCCTCCAGCCCGCAGACCAGCCGCAAAAGCGAGGTCTTGCCGCAGCCGCTGGGGCCAAAAAGCGTCTTTACTTCGCCTGCGCGCAGCCGCAGTGAAAAATCTGAAATTATAACGTCGCGCAGAATTTCATAGCGCAGATTTGAAATTTTTAGCATCATCTGCTCCACGGCATTAGTAAAATTTCAAGCGGCTTGGTCACGAGATAATCGAAAAGCGCCGTAAAGGCTATGACCAGGCACACGTAGGCCATGACCTCGACCGTATCGATATTTACGCGCGCTTCGGCGATCTTTGCGCCGATGCCATCGTTCGCGCCCAAAAGCTCCGCCATCACAAGCACTTTCGCGCCGTTGCTAACCGCGACGTAGATCGCAGGAAGCAGCTGCTCGATTAGATGCGGCGCGTAGAGGTAGTGCAGCTTTTTTAAAATTGAGCTTTTGTAGCTGTCGAAAAGCTCGGTGTATTCGGCGCTTACGCTAGCCATCGCCTGCGCCGCGGACGCAAAAGTCATCGGCGCGACGACGATAACGACGGTAAAAAGCACGCTTTTATCGCCGAAATGAAACCAAAATATCGCAAGCACGATCCAGACAATGGGCGGCGTCGAAAGAAGCACGGTAATTAGCGGGTTTAAAAAGGCTCGCAGGCTTTTGAAATACCCCGCCGCAAGCCCGCTGCAAATCCCTGCAAAAAGCGCGAGGAAGGTGCCCGCAAGCGCGCGCTTAAGCGACAGGGCTAGATCGTTTGCGGCGAAATTTCTTAAAATTTCGCACGTCTTAAAAAAAACAGCCGCGGGTTCGGGCAGAATAAGCGGCCCGTAAGCCTCGCTGGCCACCTGCCAAAGGGCTATGAAAAAGCACACCGCCCCTAGGCTCGCAAAGCCACCCCACAGATAGTCTATGACGTAAAACGCGGGATTTTGGGCTTTGCGAATTTTATCGATTTTTAGCATAGAAAAAATTCGTCCTTAGGCATCGCGCCGCCGAGGAGCTTAGGGTTAAATTCCATCAAAATTTCATAAAATTTCAAAAGCTCGTCCTTGATCTCGCTAGGCTTTTTGACGCACAAATTCGACGTATCGATGCTCATAAATATCGCAGGCGGCGGCGCAGGGAAGAAATTTGTCCCGATCGCCGCGGCGCTTTGTTTGTTCGCTTTGATCCACGCAAGCGCGTCCGCTAAATCGGCATTTAAAATTTCAAAATCCGCCTTTTTTGCGGCGTAAAAATCGGTATCAGCGATGATGCCTGCTTGTGGGATTATGGGCTTTACCGAAAACGCCTGAGCCCACATATCGCTTAAATTTGCCCCTCGCTGTACGGCGATGCCCGATACTTTGCCCTTTAAGATCATGGCGCTTGCTAGCGGCTCGACCGTGATCGCGACGTCGTAGTCCTTAGCCAAAAACAGCTGCGCGCTCTCTGCGGGGCTGGCGGTGTAGTCGATGTTTAGCCCGCTAATGCCCTGCTTTTTCGCTATGGCTCGTACGATTATGTCTAGCATATCGTTTTTAAAAGGCATGACGATCTTTTTGCCTTTCAGCTGCGCAAATTCCGTTATCTTCTCGCCCTTACTCATCACGAAATTTAGCCCCTCGGTGAGGATATTTACCATACCGATCTTGCGCCCTTGATTTGCGAGGTTCACCCCCACGTTGCTAGGGCTCATCATGACCTTGTACTCGCCGCTTGCCACGCCCGCGCGCAGCTGATCGGGATCGCGCCAAAGCTCAAGCCTGGCGTCGTATTTTTTGCCGATCTGCCCCTGCATGCACGCAACACCGATGATGAGGCTAGGCATCGCGGGCGCGCCGTAGATAGCGAAGGCCTCCTTTGCAAAAAGAGGGCTAGCAAGCCCGCCAGCCGCCAACGCGGACGTTAGTTTTAAGAAATTTCTTCTTTGCATCTTCTCCTCTTTTCATTCCTGCCAAACGGCAAGATTTTGATAATCGATGTGCAATTATATCAAAAACAGGAGTGATTCGGTTTGATTAAGCTCAATAGTCCGGTTTTAAATTTTAATGCGCAAAATTCAAAACGTCCCGCAGCGGTAAAATTTTATGCTAAAATGGAGAAGATTTCAATTCAAGGACATAAAATGAGAAGCGACATCATCAAAAAGGGCTATACGCGTGCGCCGCACAGAAGCTTGTTAAGAGCGACAGGGCTAAAGGACGAAGACTTTGAAAAGCCCTTTATCGGCGTAGCAAACAGCTTCATCGAGATCATCCCGGGGCACTTTTTCCTCAACAAATACTCCGAAATTTTAAAAGACGAGATCCGCAAAAACGGCTGCGTGCCGTTTGAATTTAACTGCATCGGCGTGGACGACGGCATCGCGATGGGACATAGCGGGATGCTTTATAGCCTGCCTAGCCGCGAGCTCATCGCAAACTCGATCGAAACGGTGATGAACGCGCATGCTCTAGACGCTCTCGTCTGCATGCCAAACTGCGATAAAATCGTACCCGGCATGGTAATGGGCGCGCTTCGCGTAAACGTACCGACGGTTTTTGTTAGCGGCGGCCCGATGAAAAAGGGCTACACAAAAAAAGGCGAGCCGATCGACCTATCCACGGCGTTTGAGGCAGTGGGTAAATTTGAAACCAAAGAGATCAGCGCAGAGGAGCTAAAAGAGATCGAGTGCGCCGCCTGTCCGAGCGGAGGCAGCTGCTCGGGGATGTTTACGGCAAACTCGATGAATACGCTGTGCGAAGCGATGGGTATCGCGCTAAAAGGCAACGGCACGGTGCCTGCGCTTACGCCTGAGCGCGAGGAGCTTATCAGACAGGCGGGGCGACGAATTTGCCAAATCGCGCTCGATGAAAAATACAAAATCCGAAATATCGTGAACGAAAAATCGATCCAAAACGCCCTAGTAGTCGATATGGCGATGGGCGGCAGCAGCAACACCGTGCTGCACATCCTGGCTATTGCGCGCGAAGCGGGGGTAAATTTACAGATCGCAGGACTTAACGAGATCAGCCGAAAGATCGCTCACATCGCCAAAATCAGCCCTAGCCTGCCAAACGTGCATATGGAGGACATCGACCGCGCGGGCGGACTAAGCGCCGTGATAAATGAAATTTCGCGTCGCGATAGCGGGTTGCTTGGGCTAGACGCACTAACCGTAAGCGGCGAAAGCCTAGGCGAGCGCGTCGGAGCTAGCGTCATAAAGGACGAATCGGTCATACGCAAGGTCGAAAACGCCTACTCGCAGGTCGGCGGACTGGCGGTTTTGTTTGGAAATTTAGCCGAGCAGGGCTGCGTCATCAAGACCGCGGGCATCATCGGCGAGCGCAAATTTAGCGGCAAGGCCGTGTGCTTTAACAGCCAAGACGAGGCGATAGAGGGCATCTCAAGCGGCAAGGTAAACAAAGGCGACGTGGTCGTCATCCGCTACGAAGGGCCGCGCGGAGGTCCTGGCATGCAGGAGATGCTAAGCCCAACGAGCCTAATCATGGGGCGAGGTCTGGGCGCGGACGTGGCTCTCATCACGGACGGCAGATTTAGCGGCGCTACGAGAGGGTTAAGCGTCGGGCACGTGAGCCCCGAAGCCGCCGAAGGCGGCATGATCGGGCTGCTGCGAGACGGCGACATCATCGATATCGACGTGGATACGTATGCAATCAACGTGCGCCTAGGCGAGGCCGAGATCGCCGCACGCAGGGCTAAATTTAAACCGCTTGAAAAACCGCTGCCGTATCGCTGGCTGCGAATGTATCGCAAGCTAGTAACGAACGCTAGCAACGGAGCGATTTTGGAGGCGTAATGAGCCTCAAATTTTAAAACATGCCGCCGTAAATTTGAACAAATTTGCAGCTTTTGCTAAATTTACGCGCAGGCTTTCGGCGCTAAATTTTAAAATTTAACCTAAACGAACGCTCGGTACATATTAAGGTAAGCGCGAATGCGATATTTGTTTGAAATTTTACTTATTACGCAAACAAGCCGAGCGAAGCGGAAACCTAAATTTAAACTCTGCACGTCGGCGTTTTAAGCATGAGTTTTACTTTAGCGGCGTTTACTAGAGTAAAATTCCAAATTTACGAGATTACGCCGATAGCAAAGTTTGAAATTTTACAAAATTTCATTTGCAAGCGGAATTCTAATAGTGAAATTTCGTATATAACAGATAAAATTTCGCTGCAGAATTCCGAAAACTGTCCTTCCCATTTTTATACTCGCCAAGCTCTAGGACGCTACCGGAATTCTTCCGTTTATACTCAAAATTTACAAAGCGAGCGAAGTATAAATAAAGGCGGCTTAAACCTACAAATCCCTCGGATCGGCAATCTTGCCTGCGACGGCGCTAGCTGCGGCAACGGCGGAGTTTGCCAGATATACTTCGCTCGTTCTGTCGCCCATGCGGCCGACGAAATTTCGATTAGTCGTGCTTACGCAGCGCTCGCCCACGCCCAAAATCCCCATATAGCCGCCCAGGCACGCGCCGCAAGTCGGGTTGCTCACGACTGCGCCTGCCTCGACGAAAATATCCCACAGTCCCTCTTTTTGCGCGGCCAGAGCGATTTTTTGCGTCGCGGGCGTGATGATGAGGCGAGTTTTGCGCGCGACCTTGCGACCTTTTAAAATTTGCGCAGCGATCCGTAGATCGGAGAGCCTGCCGTTGGTGCAGCTGCCGATAAAAACCTGATCGACGGCGATATCATCGCGCACCGCCTCGCGCACGCTCTTGCCATTGCTAGGCAGGAACGGATACGCAATCACTGGATCAAGCTTGCTAACGTCAATCTCTAAAATTTGCTCATAGTTCGCGCCCTCGTCGGAGTAGTGAAATTTCGGCTTGGCGCGCAAATTTTTATCCGCCAAAAATTCCTTCGTGATCTCATCGACCGCGACGATACCGCTCTTGCCGCCCGCTTCGATCGCCATATTGCAAAGCGAAAATCTGCTATCCATATCCAGATGCTCCAGCGCGTCGCCGCAGAACTCCAAAGCCTTGTAGCGCGCGCCGTCCACGCCGATGAGGCGAATCACTTCTAGGATCAGATCTTTGCCGTAGATGTGCGGCGCGGGCTTGCCGTGAAAGACCACTTTGATCGTAGGCGGCACTTTAAACCAATTCTTGCCCGTTATCATCGCAAAAGCAAGATCGGTGCTGCCCATACCGGTCGCAAATGCCCCCAGCGCGCCGTGGGTACAGGTGTGGCTATCCGCGCCGATGATGACGTCACCGGGTACTACGAGCCCCTTTTCAGGCATCAGCGCGTGCTCTATACCCATATCTTTTTCGTCGAAATAGTTTTTCAAATCGTGCTTATAAGCAAACTCGCGTGAAATTTTAGCTTGGTTTGCGCTTAAAATATCCTTCGTAGGGATGTAGTGATCCATCACGATCGCAAAGCCGTCCGGGTTGGCGAGCTTTTTTGCGCCACTAAGCTCGAACTGCTTGATCGAAATAGGCGTCGTGATGTCGTTGCCGATGACCATATCGATGGCGCTTTCGATGATCTGTCCCGCAAAAACCGCCTCGCCTACATGCTCGCTAAAAATTTTCTCCGTGATCGTCTGCTTCATAAAATCTCCTTGGTAATGTTTAAATTTGCGCGATTTTAGCTAAAAAATCATAAATTTTTGCAATTTTATGTATAATTGAGCCGCAAGGAGCGAGACGATGGAAATTTTAGATATTTTTGCAAACCGCAGAAGTGTAAGAAAATACGCGCAGGGGCCGCTTGAGGACGAGGCGCTGGATAAAATTTTAAAAGCGGGTCTGCTTGCGCCGTCGGGGCATGCACGCCGCCCGTGGGAGTTCATCCTCGTGCGCGACAAACGGATGCTTGAGCGGCTAAGCGGATGCCGCAGCAGCGGAGCGGATATGCTAAAACAGGCCGCGGCCGCGATCGTCGTGATCGCAGATGAGCGGAAGCAGGACGTCTGGATCGAGGACTGCTCGGTAGCGCTGGGCTACATGCACCTTGCCGCAAGCGCGCTAAATCTTGGCAGCTGCTGGGTGCAGGTAAGGCTGCGCGCCGCCGCGGACGGACGCAGCTGCGAGGAGTTTTTGCGCGAGGCGCTGGGCTTTCCGCCAAATTTCAAAGCAGAAGCGATACTGGCTCTCGGAGTGCCGCAGCAGCGCCCGAGCCCGCATGATCTGCAGAAGCTAAATTTAAGCAAAATCCATAAAGAGAAATTTTAACGCGTATGAAGTATCAAAATTTAATTCAAATTTGCGAGTATCTACGCGCCAAACGCTTCCTTTCGCACATTAAGCGTGTAGGAGATAACCTTTTTAAAGTCTGCTTTGACGGCAACGAGACGCTGTTTTTTGATATGAATAAATCGGGCTGCAATATCCACGAAAATGACGCTTTTACCGAAGGTAAGGTTTACGCGGCGCCCTTTGATGTGCTACTTGCCAAGCGCTTTGTAAAATCGCGCATCACCTCCGTTAGCGTGCCAGAAAATAATAGAATTTTATGCCTTAGCGTAAGCCAAAACGCAAGCTACAAAACCCAAAGCTCAAATATCTACTTCGAATTTACCGGGCGTTTTACAAACGTAATAATCACCGATGAAAACGATGTGATTTTAGAGGCGCTGCGGCACTTCGAGACGGAATTTAGACAGATCAAGGTAGGAAGAAAGCTCCGCCATCTGCCGCCTGCAAATATTAAAGAAGCCCCCGTGCCAAAAATTTCGGACTTTAGAGCATTTTTTCGCGCGGAATTTAACGCGCTAAATGCGGATCGCTTAAACTCGCTCAAATCCGCAAAAATCACGGCGCTAAATAAAAAGCTAGACTCGGTGCGCGAGGCTCTAAGCTCTTTGCAAAGCAGTGCTGAACTACTGCGAAGCGCCGAGCTTTTAGGTGCGAAAGCCGCCTTGCTAAAAGAAAATATCTATAAAATTCCAACCAGCGCGCGAGAATTTACGCTGCAAAAAGGAGACGCCGAAGCGGTAGAATTTAAACTGCAAAAGCCTGCAAGCACCACTTTGGGTGAGCTTTACTCCGAGGCAAAGCGTATGCGCCAAAAGGCTGCTAATATCCATATCGAAGAACAAAATTTAAAGGAGAAACTCGCGTTTTATGAGAATTTAAAATCGCTCATTCTCGCCGCACAGGATGCACACGAGATCGAAATTCTAATGCCCAAGCGCACGCAAACTAGGCAAAAAAGCAAGGAAAAAAATAGCGAATATGTAGCGAACTTTTATCTAGGAGATTTTAAAATCAGCGTCGGGAAAAACGAAAAAGGCAATGAGTTCTTACTAAAAAATAGCTCCAAATCCGACTATTGGTTTCATCTTAAGGACATTCCAAGCGCACACGTCATCGTAAAGACAAATAAACAAAGTCTAAGCGAAGAGGTGATCGAATTCGCCGCTAAAATTTGTGTGAGCTTCAGTGCAAGCGGCAGCGGAAAATATCTCGTCGATTACACCAAACGTCAAAATGTCAAAATCAACGAAGGTGCTTTCGTAAACTACGTAAATTTTAAAACAATTAGCGTTTTAAAGCCGTAATAAGCGAGCTTGATGTATAATTCGTAAAATAAATTTTAAGGAAATTTTATGAAGCAAAGAATAATCACGGCAGGAATTTTACTCGCCGTATTTTTGGCTCTAATTCTCATAAACGCCAGGTGGCTAAATTTCGCCGTATTTGCGCTGATACTCGTGCTTGCGTTTTTTGAAAGCCTCAAGTTATGGGGTTTAGAGGAAACTAGCAAAAAGTGGCTTGCGCTGGCGATCGCGTTTTTTGCGCTGCTACCATTTACGCAGACCGATGAGCCATTCGTCTCAGCGCTAAAAGTTAGCATCCTAATGATCCTATGCGTCGCCTCTGTCGTGGCCTTTACCAAGGGCCCCAGCCTAAAGATCACACTTCCTTTCATCTATCCCGTTGCGCCGATATTTTTTATGTGGGCGGCTTATGATGATTTCGGGGAAGTTTTTCACTTCGTTTGGCTGATCTTTATTATCGTAGCTAGCGATAGCGGCGCGTATTTTATCGGTAGAGCCTTCGGCAAAACTCCGCTAAGCGCCAGCTCGCCAAATAAAACCGTAGAAGGCGTACTAGGTGGTCTTGCGCTCGCGCTTATCGTTAGCCTCATTTATGCGCGCATCTTTACCAATATGCCGCCACTTGAAATTTTAGGAAAAACCATCATCATAGCAATTTTTGGCGTGTTTGGCGATCTGTTTGAGAGCTACCTAAAACGCGCGGCGGGTCTCAAAGACAGCGGCGCGCTCTTTCCCGGACACGGCGGGATCTTAGACCGCATCGACGGCTATATGTTCGGCGCGATCGCGATGGCGATAGTCTATTCATGGTAGTTTTAGGCTCCACGGGCTCTATCGGTACAAACACCCTAGACGTAGCCGCGCGCAGCGGCAGTATGATCGAAGCGCTTAGCTGCGGGCGCAATATCAAGCTTCTGAACGAGCAGATCGCAAAATTTCATCCAAAGCTCGTCTGTATCGCGGACGCGCAGCAGAAAAGTGAGGTAGATCACGAGCGCGTATTTTGCGGCGCGGATGGAATTTTGCAGATGCTTGCGGAGTGCAAAAGCACGACCGTGGTAAACGCTCTCGTAGGCTTTGCTGGCATGATGCCCAGCCTAAAAACCCAAGAGCTCGGCAAAAGGCTCTGTCTAGCTAACAAAGAAAGCCTGGTCGTCGGCGGGAAATTTCTGCAAACGGATAAAATTTACCCGATCGATAGCGAGCATTTCGGACTGAAATTTTTGCTCAGCAATGCCAAAATCCCCGTTTCGCGCCTAATCATCACGGCTAGCGGCGGCGCATTTTACGATGTGCCGCTAACGCAGCTGGGCTCGCTCACGCCGCAAAACGCCCTAAAGCACCCCAACTGGAAGATGGGCGCGAAGATCACGATCGACAGCGCCACGATGGCGAATAAGCTCTTTGAGGTGATCGAGGCGTTTTGGCTCTACGGCACGCGCGAGATCGATGCGCTTATCGAGCGCACCTCGCAGATCCACGCGCTAGTCGAATTTGCAGACGGCTCCACGACGGCGCACATTAGCAGGGCCGATATGCGCCTAGCTATCGCGCACGCGATGTTTGGCGGCGATGTACGGGAGCAGATCACCGCGCCCGTAGATCTGTGCACCCTGCGACCGATTGAATTTAAGCCGATCGACGAGATGAAATTTCAAATTTTTGCCCTCAAAGACGCACTGTTAGCAAACCCCGATCTCGGCGTCGTCATCAACGCCGCAAACGAAGCGGGCGTAAATGCGTTTTTGCAGCAGCGGTGCCGCTTCACCGACATTGCGCGCGTCGTGCTAAAGTGCGCGGAGAAATTTAACTCGCCTAGCGTGACGGACGCGGACGCGCTTATGGCGGTGGACGCGAGCGTGCGAGCGTATGCAAACGAACTGCTGAAATAAATTTTTTAATCACGGGATTTATGCTACAATTTGAGCTTGGCGGCAAATTTCACTGCGCACGGCTCGCGCAAGTAGCCGTAAAATTTAGCGGCTCTAAAACAGCGCGCACCTATTACGCCGTATCGGGCGCAGATTTACGCTGTGCCGCGAGTTTGCGCCATTAAAATTTAACAAATAGAGGTTGGGCGTGGATATTAAAACCGTAATAGATTTAGAAAAGCAGCGCAAGCAGCTTAAGAAAAGTCGCAAGCTTTGGAAAATTTTAAGTTATCTCGTAGCGTTTGCGGTATTTGGTCCGATGCTCGCGCTCGCATTGATAATCATCTTTCGCAATTTTCCCAAGCTCGATCTCGGCGTAGAGAGTTTATTTCTTTTGGTTACGTCTATTTTAGCAATAATCGGCATGCAGGACAAATTTTACGAGTGGATTTTCGAGCGCAAAACCGAGCGGTTTGTGCTGCGATACAAAGAGCTTTATCTCAAGCCCTATATCGAGAGCCTGGGCTTTTCGTATAAAATGGGCGCACTTTTTCAGGAAAAAGAGGTGAGGCAGAGCGAGATATTTGACGGATTTGATAGATTTCGCGCGGACGATCTGGTTTACGCAAGCGCGGACGGAGTGGATTTTATGTTTTGCGATATAAGGCTGGAAAAGGAGACCGGCAGTGGAACTTCGTCGTTTTTTAAAAAGAGTTACACTACATTTTTCGAGGGGCCTTTTTTTGTGGCAAATTTTAATAAAAAAATTGGCTCCGATGTTTTTGTTTTTTCGGGCGCGGCGGCACCCACAGGCATAGATTTGCCGCCGTCTGCACTACCGCGCAAGCTATGGAGCAGCCGCAAAATCCCGATAGATAACGCGGACTTCAATGCAAACTTTTCGGTTTATGCAAGCGATACGGTAGCGGCTATGTATGTCCTGACGCCCGCGCTGATGGAGAAAATTTTATCTCTTAAACAGCTCGTGAAATCGAATATCTCGCTGAGCTTCAAGCAAAATAAAATTTACATCGCGATAGCTCGCGGCACCGATAGTTTCGAGCCGAGCTTGGATCAGCCGATACTCAATGCTCGCATCGCAAAGGATATCAAAGCTGATCTGGACACGATGCTGCAAATCGTAAAAATTCTAAGGCTGAATGAAAAAATTTGGACGTCTTAGCCGGGCGCAAGGCGGAGCGAGGCAAGCGAGCAAAACAAGACAGAGTAAAGCAAGGCGAGCAGATGAAACGAGGCGGGGTGAAGCAAAGCGACTAGATAAAACAAAGCGGGGCAAAATAGGCTGCTGGGGCAAAACACGCGAATCCCGCGCGAACGCGATAAAATTTCACGCGGAATTGCAAAATTTTAGTAATGAGATGAAATTCCACGCGGAGTTGTGGCAAGATCGCGAAATTCTGCGCAAAATCTCGACGGCGTTTTACGTCGCGGCGAAATCTTGTATAGAATTTCGGCGGAATTTTACGAAAAGTTAAAATTTGCTTGCTATTGAGAGATTTTTTTGATATACTGGCGTTTCTTTTTGGCCCCGTAACTCAGTTGGTAGAGTGTCACCTTGACATGGTGGAAGTCGTTGGTTCGAGTCCAATCGGGACCACCACTTAAGCCATCTTTAAGTTTCAATCGGGACTTAAGTTGTTCAAATTTTAATCCACTTCATTTTCGCGCACCACCTGTCTTAAATTTAGTTATTCCGACCTCTTTCATTTTTATTTTAGATATAATTTTTCCAGAAATACTATGAGATCGATTAATCGATCAATGAGATGAATTTTTATCGGCAACCGATTAAATTTAGAAAGGAGTATCGGCGCTATATGGGACAGTATGTTATAAAAACATTAGACTATTGCGCAGAAAAGGGGCTGCAGCTACAATGGGAAAAGGACTTCGCAATCTCCGTCAATGCTTTAGGAAACGAAGTTACTATAAGGGCAAATAAAAGCGGACTCATATCTCTTGCCAGGCATTTGCTTACTTTAGCGCAAGATTCCGTGCCGAAACATTCGCATATACATCTGGATGAGTATAATTCGCTTGAGGAGGGCTCGGTGGAACTTATATTGGAGAAAATATGAACATAAATAGCATCAATATAGATGGAAAAAGTTATTATACTCCGCAATCAAAGGGGTTTGGATCATACTCGACCGCGCTCGATGAATAACGGCGTAGTGCGCAAAAGGAGAATAAAATCAGTGCTACCGAATAAAATTTATATTAAAGACGATCCTCTAACTATCGATGAGGAACTTATGGGGCATGAGTATCATAAATTAGATATTAAAATTCTAGAAGACAAAAAGCTTGTGGTCTTGGGTTTTACTACGAATTTGGCTATGTATTATTTCGCAAAAAACATTTTAACATTCTCGTATAATGAAAGGGTCTCATACCTAGAACTTTTCCCTTATGAATATTGGGCGGGAGGAGCGCGATTTGCAAAAAATAGCGCTCAATTATGTATAGATATAAAGGAATTTATTAAAATAGACGAAGCGGAGTGCTGCATAGCGGACGATATGGACAGGTATAAATTTGAGCTGGATTTTAAAACATTCTACCAAAGCGTTACATTTTATTTCCCTAGTACGAAGGATTACATAAATTTCGCTAAATATCTGCTAAGTATGAGTATCTACAATAGAAAAAATAGGGTAAAATTTTATAGCGAAGATTATACATTGATTTTGCAATATTCCAGGTTTGTTATATGAGAAATTTCGAACTATCAAAAATAAAATTTATCTCTCATAAAGCTAAAATTTAAGGATCGGACGGTATGGCGCAAAACACGATGAATAAAGCAAACCATAACGAAAAGGAGCAACGCAATGCTAGATAGAATTGCCGCTTTTTTGACAGGCATAATGTGCTTCTTATATCTTATAAATTTTACGGCACATAAACATGTAAAGATAGGCGTAAAGATAGGCGAGAAATATATTAAATTTGATGATGCAGGTAGTTTATGGATATTGCCCGCAATCGTATTTTTAATAGCGGGTATTTACGGCTTTTATTTTGCCTTCCACTCTGAAAAGAGTATAAAAAGATACCCGGAGTATATGTGGTGTGCAGACTGCGGCAAATTTTACCGATACGAGGACGTCAAAAACACTGATCAAATTTGCCCGGACTGCGGCAAAAAGCTTACGGAGTATAATGACGGCGACTACTGGCGAAGAAACGCTCCTCATCAAGGCGCTAAAACTCCGAAGATCAAAAAGCGTAAATTTAAAAAGAGATGAAATTTGATTTGTTATACGAGGAATATATAAAAATGCTAAATAGAATTTTTGCATTAATCGGCTTTTTTGCTTTTTTCGCATGGGGATTAACGGCTGTTATATTGGGGGAAGTTGATATAAAACCCGGCTTTATGGCATCGGTAGAATTTGATAGTGCATATCTGCGTATAATAATTGGAATTTTATGCTTTGCGGCGTGCGCCTTCTTTTTATATCTCGCCTTTCGCTCCGAAAAAAGCATAAAATATTATCCTAAATTTATGCGCTGCAAAGGGTGCCTTAAATTTTATAATTTCTCGGACGTTAAAGATAAAAGTATTTGTCCTAAATGCGGAGGCGAACTGCAAGATTATGCCGAGATAGAAAATCGGATCAAATAGAAAAGAA
>NZ_CALKTL010000073.1 GCF_937997405.1 uncultured Campylobacter sp.
GGTAAAATTTCAAACGAAGAGTTTCTGCGCTTTTTGGATGCGCGGTGCCGTCAAGCGTTTTAAAGCGGGCAAAAACAAGATCAAAAGAGGCTCGGCGTTTCGCAGCCACATTTTGACGAAGATGTCTCAAAAACGCAAGAGGAATTTGCGCGAGGCCCAATACGTTGATTCTACAAACGTATCTGCGGTTAAAAAAATGCTTTGCAAATAGTGCGAAGTTAGTTTTTGACGAAAGTCATTCAAACTCCCCTAAATTTATGGGTTTTAGGGCAAGATCCCCAAAGGGACGCCGATTAAGAAAGGATTAATATGGCAAGAGTAAAAACGGGCATCGTTAGACGCCGCCGTCACAACAAGGTGCTAAAGCTTGCGCGCGGATTTTATAGTGCAAGACGCAAACATTTCAGAAAGGCTAAAGAGCAGCTAGAAAGAAGCCTCGTTTACGCCTTCCGTGACAGACGCGCGAAAAAACGCGATTTCCGCAGACTTTGGATAGTGCGCATCAATGCAGCTTGCAGGCTAAACGACATCAGCTATTCTAAATTTATAAACGGACTTAGAAAAGCGGGCATCGAGCTTGATAGAAAAATTTTAGCAAATATGGCTATGAACGACGCCGAAGCTTTCGCAACCGTCGCAAAGAAGGCAAAAGCAGCATTAAAATAAGCTTTAAAATTTGGCCGTCTTTAAGGCGGCTAAATTTTTAAATTTCGACAAAGCTTTTAATTTTAAAAGCGCGTCTGCAAATTTGTCGAAATTTAAGAATTTGGGTAATTTTATTTGAGGCGGTGCAGAATGCTAAAGTCTTTGAAAAAAATCGTATCTCTTGTGCTTGTCGGTGCAGCAGGGTTCGGCTATGCGAGCGAGCAGAATTCCTGGGGCTATGCAAACGCGCAAAAATCACTTTCCAACAACACTTCCCGTTCCGATATAATGAGCGCTGCGGATAGCTTGGGTGCGAAATTAAGCAGGCGCGACGCGGCTAGCGATAGCTCCGCGAGTGAGCAGTACGAAAACTCATTTCGTATCAAGCTCGAGTACGCAAGGGGCTTTGCCAAAAAGGGCTCCTATTCGGGCAGGCTTAATAATCAGCGCGTTATGATGCCTGCGTTTCGCTGGACGGGCAATAGCGGCGTAAATGCCGAGTTTTGGAACGGCATTACCAATATAGGCGGCGCGCTGGTTCCTTATGTGGCTTTTGGCTCTTACGAGGCGGCGATACCGGGCGATCAAACCACGCAATATCTGGTCAGAAGAGAAGAAGACGCAGTTCAGATGAAGCGAAATATCGCGGTGGGCATATCAAATTTAGGCTATACCTATACTAAAAATTCTACTAGAAATCTAAATTTAGTCTATGCCGATATCGATAATTTCGTAAATTTCTACGGCAGAGAAAATATCGCAGGATACTTTATCGACGAAGTTAATACCGAAAACAATCCCGCAACTATCGCCTATATGGCTAATATCTACAATTATATCAAGACTAAATACCCGGGAATGCTCGTTTTGGCGAACAACGGCTGGGGCGTGCGCGACGCCATAGCCCCTTACGCGGACGTCTGGATGCTGCAAGAAGTAAGCGCGGACGAGTATATCAACCGCTATCGCGCCAGAACCTCGGAATTTGAAAAAGACCCCGTAAATTCCTCTAAAATTCTGCACGTCATATACAACGCAAGACCAGATCAATACGACGAGATCATAAGATTATCTCGCGAGCGCAACGCGGCAAATTTATTCATCACCTCCGATACGAACCGCTATCCTGGCGGATACGACGATCTGCCGAGCTATTTTGAGGCGCTGATGCTGGCGATCAATAACTTCACGCCTAAAAACGGCAGCCTGTTTTCGCAGGTCGCAAGAGGCGGCAACCGGGTAGGCATCGAGATGCCGCGCTCGAAGGTCGATCTGGATCTTACAAAGCTTGCAAGAAATTCCGCTTATAAAAATTTAACCGATACCGACGGGCAGGAGTTTAACGTAAACGTAAGCGCGATTGGAAACTACGGCGGGGATTACAAAGACCGCTCGGGCGGCGTCAAATACGATCACAAGAGCGACGGAATTTTACTCGGAGCCTCCAAGAGAGTGGATGATCTTACGCTGGGCGTGATCTTTGGGTACCAAAAATCAGACGCTTGGTACGAGGGTAAATTCGACGGTGTCAAAGAAAACATCAAATCCTACGAGCTCGGTCTGGCGGGCAGATACGATTTTAACGAAAACGCGGATCTGGCGGTAAATTTAACATATTCGACGAACGATCATAAATTTGAAACCAATAACGGATTCGGCGCTATCCACGGCGCGAAATACAAGTCGCAAATTTGGGATTTCAGCACCAGAGCCGGGTACAAATTCTTATTTGAAAGCGGCTACATTAAGCCATATTTGGGGCTTGGAGCGATTAGGGTGGACGAGGATGCGATATCCAGGCTTAAATTTAGCTCCGCTTCAAAAACCGCGCCAAACGGCACCGCGGGAATTTACGCAATCAAAGCTTTTGGCGATCTGCAGATATTCGCAAATGCTGAGTACGAGCATCGATTTAGCGGTGATTCGTATCACGCAAGCAGAAAGTATTCGGACAGATACGACGTGGAAGGGCTTGATTATTCTAGCGGCGTGTTTAACGGCGCGATCGGACTGAAATATAAGATCCTTCAAAGCGTCGGACTCAGCGCATCGTACGAGCTAAGCGAGAGCAAAAATAGCCTGGCAAGAGCCGCTTTCGACGTGGAGTTTTGATTTTAATCGGACGCAGCCCAAGATAGGCAGCTTGAAGCACGATTGCAAATTCCCCTTTGCCGCGAAATTTTAAAATTTAGGTCGTAAGATTTTTACTCGCATAATTTCTACTTTGAAATTCCAGGTAAGACCATTTTTGCGCCGTTTTGGATGCGAAGCGACGAGATAGAATCGCTGCCGCGGAATTTTGCGCGGACGCTGGGATTTTTTAAAATTCTAAATTTTGCCCGTTTATGACTTTGCGGATCGCGTTTCATACGTAAGAGATTTTAAAATTCTATGCGCGGCGCAACTACGAAATTTTTTAAAAGCAGCGGAATTGTAAGAACTCCAAAAGGGCAGCATTCATAAATTCGAGGTAAAATTTAGATTGATTGAAAGCTGCCAAAATTGGGTGAAAGAAGCGAAATTTTGCGGATCGCTCCGCAAAATTTTAAGAGAGATTATTTTAGCTTGTCTAGTTCGATGATGTAAGGCACCGAGTTTACCCCCGCACCAAAGTATTTGGCAGCTAGGGCTTTTGCAGCGTTTAGCTCGGCAGCACTTACGTCTTTGGCGCCTGCTTTGTTATCTTCG
This sequence comes from uncultured Campylobacter sp., assembly GCF_937997405.1. GTDB lineage: Bacteria > Campylobacterota > Campylobacteria > Campylobacterales > Campylobacteraceae > Campylobacter_B. The sequence continues at coordinate 3,334 of NZ_CALKTL010000073.1, forward strand.
GCGTAGTATTTTCTAAAAATCGCTATCTTTTGCTCGTCGGTTTTAGCATTTTTGATCTCTTTGTAGATGAGTGCGGATTTTGCGTGGCCGTCATCGCCGTGAACGGAGGTCATGACGATATCAACATTGTTATTTTTTAGTGTTTCTTCGATCCTTGCCATCTCTTTGCGGCAGAATGGACACAAAGCGTCCGTCAGCATCAAAATCGTAGGCTTTTTGGGATCGTTTCCTAGCTTGATGATATTGTCTTTGCTCTCTGCTTTGAAGACTTTACTTAGCTGTCCTGCGATGCGGTCTTGTTTGATCTGCTCCTTATAGACTACGCGTTTTTTAGGATCGATGATATCGGTAAAGATCAGATCGCCTTGGGTGAAAATGATCTCCTCTTGCGACATATTGCCTTGAGAGATTTTTAAAACGACCGCTTCAACGCCTTTTGGCTCGCTAAGTGGGATGCGCTCGGCGACCTTTATCTCGATGCCTTGCGGTGCGCCGCCGTAGATAGATAAAATTTCGCTGTCGCTTAAAGCCGCGTTTAGGCTCGCTGCGAGCGCAACTGAAGTTAAAATAGCTTTTTTCATTTTTTTCCTTTGCAAAAAATTCCGCGCATTGTAGTGCAAAATTTTAAATTTTTACTTTTTCAAATAGCGTTTATTGTCGATCGTCGTGATATTTCCCATCTTATCGAGGTATTCGAGGTAGCAGATGACGAATTTCCTGCTAAGTCCTAGCTCCTCTTTGGCGTTCGTGACGTTTACGAAGCCCTCTTTTTCGATGATTGCGTAGAGGCGCTTGATCGCCAGGGCTAAATTTTCGGCCTCGACGAAGAGATTATGTGCGAGACGGACGACCTTTTTGGCGTATGTTAGCTTCTTTAGCGCGTCATCGCCGCTTTCGCGGTCGATCTCTAGCTCGTCGTAAATGTTATACGGCGCAAGCGGCGCGATGCCGCCCTTTTTGATGAGATCAAAAATTTTACTCTCCAGGCCCTGCTTAAGCGCGTCAAAATCCACCCCCGATTTTACGTAAACTCCGCCCTTTTTGGAGACGATGCCGCTCCGCTCAAGCTCGCTAAGCGCGCGCACGGCAAGATCTTCGCTGGCCCACGAGAGCTTTAGGGCGATCGAGGCGGGCGAAAAAATCGCGTAGTCGTTTTTTGAGACGATAAATTTTATGAGGCTTTTTACGTCCTCGATCGCGCTTAGATCGTAAACGCATAAATTTGCTTCGTCAAAATACGTCCCTTCTATGCCGCGCGCGATCTTTGCCGCTTCGTCGTACTCCATTCCGAAGCGCTGATACGCCGAAAATAGCCCGAATCCATGCTTGTGAAAGAGGCTTAAAATTTTAAACGCTTCGGTGAAATTTCGCTTCAAAAGCGCGGTGAGAAGTACGGCTTTGCTCTGCTTTTTTAGCGGCTCGACTACGGCGTTTAGCACACGCCCGCCGCCGATTACGCGCGAGTTTGCCAAGCAGACGAAGGGCTCGCCGAATTTCAAAAACATCGTTTTGTCAAATTTAAAGCTCACGAGCTTCTCGCCGCTAGGAAGTTCTTTTAAAATGAGCGCTTTTGCCGCGCTTTGCTTGCTTCCGACGCAAAACAGCATGTCTTGGTTGTGTGAAATTTCGCCGCTAAAGGTGCAGTCGGCTTCATTAAAGCCGCGGAAAAAGCCCTTTTTACTTAGGATTTGCCCTTTTTGCAGCTCACTCGTTTTGGCATCTAAACTCAGCGCGACGCGGTTTGGAGCCTGCGCAAGCGGCGTATCCTCGTCGTGTATCTGCACGCTTTTGACGTTAAAAGCTTTACCCAGATCGCAGTTGTAAAGCTTCTCGCCCTTTGAAATCGCGCCATTAATGAGGCTGCCCGTTACGATGGTGCCGAGCCCCTTAAGCGAAAAGACGCGGTCGATGTAGTAGTGCACCACGCCGCCTCCTTGGCGCTGCGCGGGCTTGATATTGAAAAGATAGTTTTTCAGCTCGGCGATGCTTGCGGGATCTTTGATACTGATAAAAAAGGTGTTTAAAATTTGCAAATTTTTAAATTTGCAGATGTATTCCTTGCACTGTGCCGCGACCTCGGATCTGCGCGCGTCGTCAGCAAGATCGCACTTGCTGATACACAAGATCACGCTTTTTACCCCGAGCAGCGATAAAATTTGAATATGCTCGCGGCTTTGCGGCATCAGCCCGTCGTCCGCGGCGACTACTAGCATCGCAGCGTCGAAGGCATACGCGCCGCTAATCATCGTCTTTACTAGATTTTCATGCCCCGGAACGTCGATGAAAGCGACGTTGGTATCCCCCGAGCGCAGATGGGAGAAGCTAAGATCGATCGTGATGCCACGCTGCTTTTCGCTCGGCATTCGGTCTCCTTCAAAGCCGTTTAGCGCCTTGATTAATGCGGTCTTTCCGTGATCGATATGGCCTGCGGTGCCGATGATTACGCTATTCATAAATTTCTCCGATCTTCTTTATTAAATCTTGCAAGTCGCTTTTTAAAATCGATCTGAAATCGAGCAAAAATTTATCATCCTCGATCCGCCCAATTATGCCCGCAGCGCGAAATTTTGCCTGCGTGCTCTGTGGATCTGCGCCATCTAAGATCGCAAGCGCGACGCTTGGGTAGGAGGCGCCGGGCATCGTGCCGCCGCCTACGAAGGTAGTAGTAGGCACGATCTGCGATTTTACGCCGATACGCGATCGCACTAGCTTCGCTCTCTCACGCAGCTCGTTCAGGCTCAGATGGATCTGATCTATCGTCGTGATGAGGTGAAATTCTTTATTTATATACGCCTTGATCGTCTCGGCAAGCAGGCTTAGCGTGATCTTATCCACGCGCAGCATTCGCAGTAGCTGGTTTTTGCGCAGGCGCGCGATAAGCTCGCGATCCCCTAAGATGATGCCGCACTGCACGGAGCCGAAAAGTTTGTCGCCGCTAAAGCTGAGCAGCCGCACGCCGCTTTTTAAAAGCTCAAAAATGGATGGTTCGCTTTTGCCTAGCCCAAATCCCAGCTCGCTTACGTAGCCGCTTCCAAGATCGTAATAATCGATGATCTCGTTAAAGTTTTCCGCTTTCTTCATGCTAAATTTTGCAGGAGCAATCTTAGAAGCTTTAGCGAAAATTCCGTTCTCGCCGTCTTCATGAAAACGCTCGCTCTTTTCGGACGACTCGCCGCTATTTAAATTTAGAGCATTCGCAGAAGCTGCCGCTAAGCTTAAACCATTTGGCGCGGAATTTAAAATTTTGCCCGTCGCATCCGACGAGCCGCTACAAAGATCTGCTAAATTTTTAAAATTCGCCGCTCTGAGCGCTAAAAATTCCTCTTTTTTGCGTGTCGCTTTTCGCGCTAAAGCCGCAACTTCCGCAGCGCTTACGCTAGAGCTGAAGCCTGAAATTTTAAAATTTGAGCGGTGCACCTTCATCAAGATTGCCGTATTTTCATTGATCGCTTCTTCGTAATCGTCCGGCTTGGTTTTGTTCGTAGTGCCGATCTCCACAAGCTTTGCGCCCGAGTTTGCCATCACTTCGCTTACTCGAAAGCTCCCGCCGATCTCGACTAGTTCGCCGCGGCTTACCACGACTTCGCGTCCGCGAGCGAAGGTATTTAGCACCAAAAATACCGCCGAGGCGTTGTTATTGACCACGAGCGCGTCCTGCGCGCCGAAGAGCTCGCTGCACAAAAGCGCTATGTAGTCGTATCTGTTGCCGCGCGCGCCCTCAGATAGGTCGTATTCTAAATTTGAATATGAGGTGATGATCTTTTGCGCGCGGGCTAAAATTTCGGCGCTGATGACGCTGCGGCCGAGGTTTGTGTGCAGCACGACGCCGGTTGCGTTAATGAGCGGTTTAAGACTTAGATTTTGAAATTTTTCGTAGTGCGATCTGATGCGCGCGATGATCTCACTTTCGCTTGCGAGCTCGCCTCCTTGCAGCGCCTCCCTGCGTGCCTCTTCGATGAGCTCTTGCGCGATTTTGATGATTTGCGGGCGGAGGCAGTTTTGAAACTCCTGCGCATTTGCGATTTTATCGATTTTTGGTAGTTTGATTCGTTGCATTGCGACCCCGATGCCTTAAAATTTAGGCGATTTTATCATTTAAAGCTTTGATTTTGCTTTATCTATAGAATTATTAATTTAAATTCGATTTACTTTAAGTGCAGAATTTAAAAGCTGTTTAGAAAATAAGAGTAAAACCCGCCTAATTATCAATTTAGGATAGATTATGAAAGAACATGGATTTTACGCCGCGGGGCTAAAAGATGTCGTCTTAAGCGACGATATCGAAATTTGCGGCGATGAAGAGGAGGCGAAAAATGAGGAATTTATCGTTGCGAATTCGCCGAAATTAAAAGCGCAAATTTATGCGCCCGAGATAAATTTTTATATAGAAAATTCCGCAGATGAGCCGCTTCAAATCGCTAAAAACGTAGATATTTTGTATCGCGCCAAAGATATCGCCTTCGACGGCGCGCTAGATAGTGACTATCAAAAGCCCGTCGGCAAAAACGTGATTCTCGCCTGTGACGAGCCGCGAGAGGATCTTGTGAGGCTACTTAGGCAGCACGGATTTAAGGTGATCGCGTTAAGCAGGGCTGAGATAAAGTTCGTCTACGGCGAGATTGGCGATCTTTCGGTTACGATTTTAAGCGAGCGGGATGAGGTTGAGACTGAGGCGGATTTTTTCTTGATTAGCGGCGCGACGCCCTATCAGCTACGACAAAGCGGCTGCTACGAGATCTCGGGGTTAAAAAACGATGAAATTTTAAAAATTTTAAATTCCAAAAGCCCGGTTTATCATTATAAGAATTCCACGATCTTCGATCCTGCGATCTGCCAGTATCAAGGCAGGCGAAATGAGCTGCGAGCGCCGTGCGTGGAGGTTTGCCCTACAGTGGCGATTTTGAAAAACGACGAAAAGCGCGAGCTAGTATTTTCGCACATCGACTGTATAGGCTGCGGCGCGTGCGTGAGCGTCTGCCCTAGCGGCGCGCTAAAATTTGCCAAGCTGCCTCAAAGCGTATTTGGCGAGATCGCAAAGCTCTATGCAGGCAAAATTCCGCTTCTTATCGCAGAGAGCGAAATCGCGTCCGCACCCGCAGTGCAGCTTCTGTGCGGCGTGCTACCGTTTGGAATTTTCGGAAGCAAGCAAATAGATGAGGTAAATTTGCTAAGCGCGATGCAAGAAAGCGGCTCGAGTGTGATCGTTTACGGCGCGGACGTGGGCGAGGGCACGCGCGAGGCGGCGGAGCTTATAAATGGAATTTCGCGCGCGATCTACGGCAAGGACGCGGTATTTTTAGCGCGAAATTTAACCGAGCTGCAAGAGGCGCTAAAGTGGGCGCAAAGCTCTCAGCCCTGGGCGTTTGGCTTAAACGAACAGGGCCTTAGCAAGAAAGAAATTTTCTCAAAACGCGTAAGCGCGATGGTTGGCGAGGGCAGCTTCGGCGCTGTAAAAAGCGGAGAGTTGCTAAAATTTGGCAAAGTAAGCATAAACGAAGCAAGCTGCACGCTCTGCCTTAGCTGCGTGGGCGCCTGTAATACCGGCGCGCTGTATGCCGACAACAGCGACAATTCAATTAAGCTCAATGCCTCGCTTTGCACGACGTGCAACTACTGCGTGCTAAGCTGCGCCGAAAAGGATACGATCGAGCTTGAGCCTTGCGGCGTGGAGCTTGAGCCGGGATTTTTTAATTACAAAATGCTAGCTAAAGATGAGCTTTTTAAGTGCATTGAATGCGGTAAGGAATTTGCGACGAGCAAAGCCGTGATGAAGATCGCGGATATGATGGGCGCACATTTTGCAAACGAGCCTGAAAAAATGAAGACTCTTTTTTGCTGCGGCGATTGCAAGGCGAAAATAATGATAAAAAAGCAGATAGAAGATGCTAGAAAAGGGGCGATGTAATGGATGCAAATTTAATCAAAGCAAGAAGCTACTACTATGAATTTTTTGCAATTCCGTTTTTTTTCTATGAAACGGATGCGAAATTTAAGCGCTGGAAGGAGCAGCTGGAGTTTTTACGGAGCTCGCCCATCGTGTCTAGCGATGAGGCAGAATTTCAAAATTTAGCGAAATTTGACTTTGCGGCATTTAAAAGCGAGCAAAATTCCGTACTTTTTGATTTTTCATACGCCAACGTGCCGATGAGTGCGAGCTTCTACGACGAAGGACGCGACGACGGGCGTATGCGTGTCGCAGTAATCGACGTGCTAAAAAAGAGTAAATTTCGCCGCAATATGGAGCTTTGCAAAGAGTGCGAGGATTATGTGGGATTTATTTTTTACCTGCATTCAACCCTACTTCGCAACGCAGCCGCAAAACACAGCGCGGTTTTAAACGGACAAAATTCCGTGATAAACGAGCAAAATTTTACGAATAGCGCGAGCTTGACGGCGCAAGACGGAAAAAATTCTGTAGATTCGCATGGCAGTAAAAATTTTACAGGTCCGCAGGACGGCAAAAATACCGCGAACTCGCAATGCGTTAAAAATTTCATCAGCGCACAAGACGGCGAAGCGCTAGCGTTAGAGCTTTTTACAAATGTCACCAATAGCTTTGTGGATGAGTTTAGCGAGCTTTTGTGCGGGCATGTGCGGGCGGATTTTTTCAAATCTTTAGGTGCGCTGATGAGAAGCTTTTTTGCACTAGAGCGCTCGCTTTTAGCGCTTGCTGCTCCGCAAAAGAAAGATCGCAGCGTCGTTAAAGAAGCGATCAAAAAAGGCGGCTATCAAAATAAATTTACCAATCCGGAAGATATTTTTGATCTGGATTGATAAATAAAATTTTTAACGGAAATCTTAACGCGAAAGCAGAATTTCGGTTAAATTTTAAACTTGCAAGCTTGATTTTTGCGAGTAGTTTTTTAGTTAGAACTTTATATTTTGAATTTTAAATAAAATTTAAAAAGTAACTTAAAATTTAATTTCCATCTCACTGCCTTTTCGTTATAATTCATTAGACTTAAATCCTGTAACAGGCGTTACTACAATAAAAGATTTAAAGCGATTTCTTCACAAAGGAAAACCATGGAGAACAAACGCAGGGATTTTCTTAAAAAATCTCTAAAAATCGGCGCAGTAGGTGCCGTGGGCGTTGCCGCGTCTCAGGCTCTAGCAAAAAATGAGCAGGACTATGGCGATACCGTTCGTGGCAAATCACCGAAAAAAGAGGTGCTTTACTGGGAGAGTGAAGCGTGGAAAAAATACTATAAAGTAGCTTACTAGGAGAATTTTCATGAGTGAGAATGCGATCGGAAGGAGATCGTTTTTGAAACTCGCCGCTTTAGGAGCGAGCAGCGTAGCTGCGTTTGGCGAAAATAATACGCTAAGAGCTGCTACTGAGCAAGAGATCAAAAACCCATTTCCAGGTTCCGTTATGAAGCGAACGATATGTTCGATCTGTTCCGTAGGCTGTGGTATCGAGGCTCAAGTGGATGAGAGCACCAATACCTGGATTCGCCAAGATATGGCAGTAGATCACCCGATCTCGCAGGGCAGTCACTGCTGTAAGGGAATCGATCAAATCGATCTAACCAAATCTAAAATGCGTCTTAAATATCCGCTCAAAAAGGTTGGCGGCAAGTGGGAGCGCATCAGTTGGGAGCAAGCCGTTAACGAAATCGGCGATAAAATGCTTCAAGTCCGCAAAGAGGACGGTCCAGATAGTGTAGTATTTCTGGGTTCGGCTAAATTTTGCAACGAGCAGGCATATTATTTTAGAAAATTTGCAGCCTTCTGGGGTACGAACAGCAACGACCACGTAGCCAGAATTTGACATAGCGCAACAGTCGCCGGTGTGGCGAATACTTGGGGTTATGGAGCTATGACAAATCACGTAGGTGATATGGCGAAAAATTCTAAAATGATCCTTTTCATAGGTGCGAATTCTGCGGTTGCAAATCCAGTGGGAGCTATGAAGCACGCTCTTCAGGCTCGCGATAGAAACGGCGCGAAAATCGTTGTAGTTGATCCAAATTTTACTAGAACTGCAGCTAAGGCCGATATGTATATTAGAATTCGTCCGGGAACCGATATAGCGTTTGTGTACGGAATGCTGCATCTAATCTTTAAAAACGGCTGGGAAGATAAGGAGCTAATAAAAACCAGAACCTACGCTGTAGAGGAGATTAGAGCCGAAGCTGAGAAGTGGGATCCTAAAGAGGTAGCCAATGTCACCGGCTGCAAAGAAGAGGAGCTGATAGAATTTACGAGGATGTTCGCTACCACAAAGCCCGCTACTTTATGCTGGGCTTTAGGCATTACACAGCACTCGATCGGAAGTTCAAATACTAGAATTTTGGCTCTTTTGCAGCTCATACTAGGCAATATGGGCAAGCCAGGCGGTGGCTGCAACATCCTTAGAGGTCACGATAATGTTCAGGGTGCTACCGATATGTGCAATCTCTCCGATAGCTTGCCTGCGTATTACGGGCTAGCCGATAACGCTTGGAAGCACTTCTGCAAGGGCTGGGGCGTAGATTACGAGCAGTTTATTAAAAGATTTGCCGTATCTACTAAGCAGCCACACGAAAAGCAGGGTGAAAAAGTGCCTGGTACGAATTTTACCGAGTATTTTCACTACGATCCGAGCATCGAGCAAGATGTGATAAACTGGCGCAACGAAAAGGGCTTTTCGCTATCTAAATGGTGGCAGGGCGTTTTGAAAAACGAGCCCGTTTTAAGTAGTGGTAACGTCCGCGTCCTTTGGGTGCAAGGCACAGGAATTACTTCTATGGCTCATGTTC
>NZ_CALKTL010000074.1 GCF_937997405.1 uncultured Campylobacter sp.
TGACGAAAGCGTTTTAGACAATATAGAAACAAGACTCCTAAAATGGAAAAAATTTTTTGTTTCAAATGATGATAATTTTGGAACAGAAAGGCAAATGGGGCTATTTGGCGAACTTAGTTTTTTAAATAATATTGCAGCTAAACAAGTTGGTTTTGAAGAGGCGTTAAGTTCTTGGGTTGGGGCAGATTTTGATAAACAAGATTTTTTATTTAATGACTGCGCTGTTGAGATTAAAACGTATAAAGCTTCAAAATCACCACATGTTACAATTTCATCTGCTTATCAACTTTATACAAGTAAAGAAAAATTATATCTCGCAGTATACTCTTTATCTATAAATTTTCAAGGACTTAGTGTTGAGGACATCATAAAAAGTATAGAAGTAAAGATAGCTGATGTAGAATCATTTTATAAAAAGCTTTTTTCGTATGGCTATAAAGCAAATTTCCAAGTAGAACTATTAAAATTTAAAATAGATAAAATTTTATTTTTTAATGTAGATAATAAATTTCCAAAAATTACTCCTATAGATATAGATTCCAGAATTCATAACGTAAAATATACGGTAGATTTATTAAAATGCAATGAATTTTTATTGGAGAGAATAAAACTTTAAAGGCGAAAAATGGTTAGTTTAGATGACTTTCATCAAGATTTTATGCAGGATATCGTGAGTCAAGCTCAAAGTCGAGGTATAAGCAAACAAGAAGCATTTTTTGAGTCGGTCTGTGACTCTCTTGTTGACGAAGGAGAGCTATCACAAGACTACATGATTGCTGAATACAATAAAAGAGATATGGAGGTAAGTGGATATGACTTTGATGTAGAGCGTGGCAAGCTTAGCCTTCTAGTGCATTGTCTTTTTCAAAGCGATGATATACAAACTCTTATAAAAGCACAGATAGAATCAAAATTTAAAAAGCTGGAAAATTTTTTCTTAAGGAGTTGTGAAAAACTTTATGATACTATGGAGGAGGGTTTTGAGCATTACTCAATGGCCTATAATATATATTCGTATTTAATTAAAAATGAACTAAAAAAAATCCGCCTTATTATTATTACAGATGGAAAAATTACTAAAAATTTAGCAAGTATCCCAAATAAAGTACTATATGGTATTGATGCGGAGTATCGCATCATAGATATTGAGTTTTTATATAAAATTTATACTATAAACAACTCAAAAAATAACTTTGATATTGAGGTTGATTTACCAGCGCTTGTAGTGGATACGCCGACGAAAGACTATAGATCTTATTTAAGCGTAATAGACGGCAAGACAATAGTTGAAATTTATGATGCATTTGGCTCCAGACTTTTAGAGCAAAACGTTAGAACTTTTTTGCAATTTCGTGGCAACGTAAATAAGGGATTGCGAAACACTATAGAATATAGACCGGAGATGTTTTTTGCATACAATAACGGCATAACTGCAACCGCTAATGATGTAGTTTTGCAAGATGGCAAAATCGTAAAAATATCAAATTTTCAGATTGTCAATGGAGGCCAGACTGTATCAGCCATATACGCCTCAAGTAAAAATGCAAAGCTAGATGTATCAAAAATTTATGTTCAGATGAAACTATCCGTAGTTGCTGACACTGAAAAACAAGATGAATTTGTTTCAAAGGTTAGCGAATATGCAAACACTCAAAACAAGATAAATCAATCGGATTTCTTTTCAAATAGCCCTTTTCATAAAGATTTTAAAGAATGCTCAAGAAGAAATTTGGCACCAGCTGTTGATGGAGCACAAGTGAGAACTCATTGGTTTTATGAGAGGGTAAGGGGTGAATATTTAAACGAGCAAGCATATTTAAGTGGCGCAGATAAAAAGAAATTTCAAATAGAAAACCCCAAGTCTCAACTTATAGATAAGACATTTTTAGCTAAAAGCGAGATTGCTTGGTTGCGGTCTCCCGATATTGTATCAAAAGGCGCACAATATAGCTTTATGGCTTTCGCAACATATATTACTCAAGTGTTAGAAAAAGATGAGCTTTGTATAACGAGTAACTATTTTAAAGAGTAAATGCTGCTGAAAACAAAGTAAGAATTATGAAGGACACAAATTTAAAAAGTGATCAGAATAAAATGTTCAAACAAGTTGAAAAGCTTGTTTCTTACGCCACTTGGTATAATGGTGGTTATAGGGCACAATGCGTAGCCTATACCCTATCGTACTTATCGTATTATTTGGAAAAAAATAGATTATTTTTAAATTTCTCTAGGATATGGGATGAGCAAAAAATATCCAATAATTTAGAAAATATAATCTCTATAGTTGCTAGCAAAATTTATACTAGTATAACTAACCCACCAGAAGGTAATGCAAATATAGGCCAATGGTGCAAGAAAAAATTATGTTGGGATAATATAAAAAATATCGAGTTAAACTTAGAATTCGACGATGAAAATCTAAGTAACGCAGAAGAAGAAAAATATATAAAAAAAGAAGCCAGGAAAGATAAGAAACTTGACGATGAAATAGAAGTTCAATCGTTTGTCGTCAAATTTAAAGATTGGGATAAGATTTTAAAATATTATGAAAAAGATGAAATAAGGCACCAAATACCTATGAAGCAAATGGATATTTTAGAAAAAGTTGTGAATGGATATATAGCTCTTCCATCCGTAAAGCAATCTAAGATTTTATACGAACTTTATGAAAATGCTAAAAAAGAAGGTTTTATGATTGCCTAAAAATAGGCACGAACTTTCTTACTCCGTGCCAAAGCCTTACCAGGCATTTATCGCAAACAAAATCGCTAAGTTTTTCTGCGCCAAGAGCTCGTCCGAGAGGCGGTCGTATTCGCCCCCGAGCCCCATTTCTTGCGCCATAGACGGCGGCTCATCGTCCCAAGAGCCCATCGCACCGAATACATCGGCGATCCCTGCCGCGGCAAACGCCCTCAGGCTCGGCTGCGGCAGCGCTGCAAACGAAACGGCGTAATACTCGCCTACGGGGACTTCGCCCCGCAGAATCTTAAGCGCATTATCAAACGTCTGCGCAAAGTTTTCGCAGCCTATCTTGCTCGCAAAATCTCTGATTTGCACTAAAACATTCCCGAATTCTGCGCTGTTATCGCGCGCGTTTAGCGCATCCCGCGGCATCCCGCGCCAAAGGCGCTCGACGTATTTCACGCGCCAAGCCTTTTTGTCGCGATCGTATTTCCAATCAGGCGTAAAAATGCCGTCAAAGTCCTCGAAGCGGCAGACGATGCCGTTTACGTTCATACCCGAAAAGCCCAAAAGCGCTCTATCTTTTACGAAAGTTGGAATACTAAGCCCCGCGTCCTTCAGACCGAGCTTTAAGCACTGCTCTATCCAACGCCGCCGTGCGGAGGTTGGCTCGTTCTCGTGCCCTTTTTGCGCGACTTGCTCGGTAAAAAATTTACGCGCCTTTTGCAGAAACTACGAGCCCGTGCTTTCGTCGGCGCCTTTTTTACTAGCCGCTTTTTCATTTGCCGCTTCTTTGCCGTTCGCGCGCTTTTGCTCCGCTGCACCGCCGCTCTCGGCGGCTTTGTCCGTCGCACTGCTCTGCACTGCGCCGTACGCATCTTTTTGCTCCGCAGCTTTACTTGCGTCGTTTACGCCGTCCTGCGCTGCGCGGCTCGCGCCCTCTGCGGTGCGGAAATGCTCCTTTGCAAATTCAAAATTTAAATATTTTATATATTTTTGATCCTGCGGCAGCGGCTTAGGATTGCCGCGCAGAGCTGATTTTAGCGCGACGCACAGCGCGCACGAGAGATATATTTCGCCGTTCATAGATATCCTTTAATTTAGATCGCTCCCGTTCATGCGGCGGATTATTTATGCTCCGCGCCAAAAGCTAGCGGCTGCAAAATTTTAAAATTTTGCGCCTTAGCGACAAATTTAATCACGATAAAATTTGCGCGCAAAGCAAAAACAAATCTGCGAAAAGATAGAATTCTCAACCGCCGCGAACATAAATTTAAAAGCCGCCGCCGCATCGAAAGAGGTGCCGTTATAAATTTAGAGCAGCTCGCGCATGGGCACGGATAAAATTCCGAAGCCGAAATCTACAAATGCCACAAACAAGGCGACGTGCGTTAAATTTACGCGCACTTTAAAAATGACAAACCGCTTTAAAGAAATTTCAATCGCGCTCGCACTATGAAATTTTAAAAGTAAGCTGCCGCACTGAGCTACCGATAAATTTAAGCAGGTCAGTCACGCTGCGAGATCAAGGGCCGCGCCGATACCGAGCAAAACGCGCTATGTTTTAAAGACAAGTCGCCACGCCTACGCTGCCACCAAATTTAAAATGAACCAATCGCACCGCAAAATTTTAAAAGCGAACCGTTGCGCCTAAACTAGCGTAAATTTAAAATGAAGCAATCGCTCCGTTTATGCTACGAATACCGCTCGTCGGCAAGCTACCACTCGCAAGCTCCGCCCGCAAGTCGCCGATCGCAAGCCCTACGCCGCGAGCGCCCTACGCTACGACATTTGGAAACTCATAGACCACGCGACCGCTTTTGATCGTGCATACCGCAGCGCCCGCAAGCTGCTTGCCGAAAAGCGGTGAGTTGCGCGATTTGGACTTATTTAGCGTCTCGTCGTAAACGTAGGAAATCTGCGGATCGATGATCGCGATGTCGGCTAAAAAGCCCTCTTTGATCTCGCCCTTGTCTTTTAAATTTAGAATTTTAGCCGGGTTAAACGAGCACAGCCGCACCATGTCTTCAAGGCCGATGACACCCTCGTTTACGAGCCGAAGCGTAAGCGGTACGAGAGTTTGAAGCCCCAAAATTCCAAACGGCGCGTGGTCGAATTCGACGAATTTATCGTCGGTGTTGTGCGGCGCGTGGTCGGTCACGATGGCGTCGATCAAACCGCTTTTAAGGGCCTCTCTGATCGCCTGCACATCGCTTTGGGTGCGAAGCGGCGGCGACATTTTAAAATTCGTATCGTATCCCATCAGCTCGCGCTCGTCGAAGGTAAAATGATGCGGCGTAGCCTCGCAGGTGACGCGGATACCCTCGCGCTTAGCCTGCTTTATGAGCTTTAGCGACCACGCCGAGCTTACGTGCGCGATGTGGATGTGCCCGCCCGTCTTTTTGGCAAGCAGCAGATCGCGCGCGATCATGATCTCCTCTTTTTCGCTCGCCATCCCCTTTAGACCGAGGATCGCGCTAACCTTACCCTCGTTCATCACGCCGCCGTGGCAAAGCGAGCAATCCTCGCTGTGATTTATCACGAACGAGCCGAAGTGCGCGGAATATTCGAGCGCCTGTCGCATCACGGAGCTGTCGGTCACGGGCAATCCGTCGTCGCTGAAAGCCACGCAGCCGGCTTCCAGCATATCGCCCATCTCGACGATCTTTGCGCCCTTACAGTCCTGCGAGATCGCGCCTATGGGCAGCAGATCGATAAGCCCGCGCTGTTTGGCCTTGGCGATCATCGCGCGCGTGATGCTGGAGTTGTCGTTCACGGGCTTAGTATTCGCCATCGGAAGGCAGGTCGTCACGCCGCCTGCGACCGCGGTTTCGCTGCCGCTGATGACGTCGTCTTTGTATTCGAGCCCCGGGTCTCTGAAATGTACGTGCATATCGATGAGACCGGGCATCACGAGCTTGCCCGCAGCGTCTATGACGCGATCTGCGGCGGGACACTCGCGCGTGATCTTTGAAATTTTATCGCTCTCGATCAGGACGTTTGTTTCCTCGCTGCCGTCGTGATTAACGATCGTACCGTTTTTTATCAAAATTTTCATCGTACGCTCCTGTTTAAATTTATCGTATGAAGTATCGCCATTCGCATCGCCTCGCCGTTTTCTACCTGATCTAAAACGCAGCTATAGCGCGGATCGTCGGCTACGTCGGAGTTGATCTCCACGCCGCGGTTGATCGGGCCCGGGTGCATTATCATGACGCCCTCTTTTGCCGCTTGCATTCGCCTCGCAGTAAGTCCGAAAAATTTCGAGTATTCGCGCACGCTCGGAAAGCTCGGCTCGCCGTCTTGCCGCTCAAGCTGTATTCTTAGCATGATGATGACGTCGGCGCCCTCGATCGCCTCCTCTACGCTTTTGCATATCGGGCAGCCGAACGCGTCGCAGTCGCGCAGCATCATCGGAGGGCCGAAGAGCCGCACGTTTATGCCTAGTTTTTTCATCGCCCAGATGTCGCTTCTAGCCACGCGCGAGCGAAATATATCGCCGATGATCGCGACGTTTAAATTCTCGATCCTGCCCTTGTGCTCGCTGATCGTAAAAAGATCCAGTAGCGCCTGGCTCGGGTGCTCGTTCAGCCCGTCGCCCGCATTTACGATCGATGCGTCGCAGTTGGCCGCGACGAATTTCGCCGCGCCCGAGCAGCTGTGGCGCAGCACGAAGATATCGGTGCGCATCGCCTGCATATTTCTGATGGTGTCGATCAGCGTCTCGCCCTTTTTCGTGCTGCTGTCCGCAGCGGTGAAATTTACGCTGTCCGCGCCCAGGCGCTTGGCTGCGATCTCAAAGCTCGTGCGGGTGCGGGTAGAGTTTTCAAAAAACGCGTTGATGACCGTCTTGCCGCGAAGCGAGTCGGATTTTTTGACGTCAGAGCGGTTGAGCGCTTTAAACTCGCGCGCCAGATCGATGAAGTCGTAGATGTCCTCGCGGCTTAGATCCTGCGCGCTAAGAAGATGCTTTAGCTTATACATTCCCTCTCCTTTTTTTTTGGGCCGAATTTCAGCCGTAATTGTATAAAAAAATCTCTGATAAAATTTTAAAATTTAAGAGCTGAGCTCAAATTTAGACGCGAAATTTTGCTTGGAATTTCATTTGAGATCACATACGAAGCGCGAGCGGAATTTTGGGGTAAAATTTAAAAATTTTAGGATTAAATTTGAGCTTTTTGAGCGAAAATTTTAAAAAATCAGCCGCGTCGCTTACATAAAATTTTAAAGCTTTACGCGCGGCGGGCGGCTAGAAAAACAAAGAATTTAAAGCTTATTTAAATACTTTATATAATTTTTCGCGCTATTTTCTACGGCTTGCTCGCTTTTATCGTAAGTAAAGCCGTATGAGACGAAATTTGGTAGCGCAATCGCGCCGACGAAATTAAACGTAGCTTTAAATGGCGCTAGCACCTCATCCACGCTAAAGCCTACGATGCCGTTTTTAGAGTAGTTTGCCTCAGTCGCGCCAAGCGAGATCGCAAGCGCAAATTTTTTGCCTTTAAGCTTGCCGCCGCTCTCTGTGCCATAAGCCCAGCCGCGCGTAAAAACGTCCTCAAACCACTGCTTAAGAAGCGGCGTGCAGTTTGAAAAACGAAACGGAAACTGAAGCACGATTTTATCGTGGCTTTCGAGCAGTTTTTGCTCCTTTTCCACATCGATTTTAAAATCCGCATAAAGCGCGTAAAGATCATGAAGCTCGAACTTATCGGGATGCGCTAGCACGGCATCCCTCCAGTGGCGGTTTACGAGCGAGTTTGCGATATTTGGATGAGCCGAAATAATGAGAGTTTTCATTTCTATCCTTTAAATTTGAAATTGTGGGGCGCATTATAGCCCTACTTCGTAAAATTTTTCTCGTTTTATCACAAGCAGCCTTAAATTCTAAAGCTTTACCAGCCGTCACCCACTTATCTTTACAGCAACTTCAAAGAGCGCGAGCTTTAAATTTCAAACTTCATCCGTTACTCGCGCTTTATTTTAGAAATGCTCGCCCTTGGGGCACTCGTTGCGTTTTACGGAGGTTTATCACTTCTTTGCAAATATTCATATTCCATTGCGGAAGCTCGCGCGAGTAAAATTTTAATAAAACCGCCGCGCAGAGAAAATTTTAATAAAATTTAGCATCGTTTCTCTGCGAGCATTTGCCACAACAAATAAAATTTAGATGAAATCTAGCCGTGCTTTAAACTATAAAACCTTGCCATCGGTTCCGTCGTCGGGCTGTAGGTGCTCATCGCGCTCTTATGAATGTCTGCCCCCTTTCGTTCAGGCTCGTTACGCTCCTGCGGAGGCTTGCCACTTCCTTGCGGGTGGTAGTTGCAACAAAAAATTTTGAGTAAAATTGAGTAAAATTTAGCGTAATTTAAATTCTAAAGCTTTGCCTACCAGCCGCCTCTTCAGGGTCTAAATTATCATCGTGCTCCTGCAAGCGCCCGCCGCGCGGCTCCTGTCTGGGCTGCACTCCAAAGCTCTCCAAGACCTTGCCCAGGCTTTCGTTTGCATCTTTTATAATTCCTTGTAGGCTTTGTCCCATCTGATCAAGATTTTTGCCAGCCTCGCGTGCCACCGCCTCGCCCTGCTTTAGCAGATCCTTGGTCCTATCGGCGTTGCGAGCGGCGAAATCGTTCAATGCTTCAGGCGCCTTTTTCTGCAAATTTTGCAGGGCCTCGCCCAAAACTTTAGCATCGTTTGCAAGCTCGTCTATCGTGGAGTTTAGATCAGATTTTTGCTTGCCCTCAAAGCCCTGCGGCACGGAATTTCGCACTGAGCCTTGCGTAGAATTTTGTGTGGGGCTTTGAGCGGAATTTTGCCCCGAGCTATCCGTGCTTTTATTAAAATTTTGCCCTTGATTACCCGCGCTAAAATTCTGTTCCGAGCGTGCGCTTTGCTCGCGATCTTGCCCGTCCGATCTGCCGTCGCAGCCGCTTAAAACACACGCCACAGCTAGCGCCAAAGTAAAATTTCGCGCCGCATTTATAAAACTAAAATCGTTTATAAAATTAAAATTTCTAGCGCGACCCGCTGAGATAAAATTTAGTCCGCCCTGCGCTGAGATAAAATTTCGCCCGTCGCTAGCCCGAGTAAAATTCTGCCTGCCCTGCGTTGAAGTAAAATTTCGCGCGCCGCCGGCTGAAACGAAATTTTGCAGTCGTCCAAAGCCCCGTTCGCCGCTAGCTCGGATAAAATTCTGCGCCAAATCGCCTCCGCACCCTTTCAAAATTCGTCTTTTCAAAATCCGCTCCTTTTAAATTTCATCCCTAGCAGGCGCGCTTGGAAGTCGCCCGAAAAATAGGTCGCTTCTAAGCTTTAAAAGCAAGCAGATAGCGATATCGGCGCTTTGTTCGCGGATATAGTTTCGATCGCCTTTTAGATGAAATTCCCCGACGATCTGTTTGCCGCCCTGCTCCTTTGCGCCGATAAAGACCGTCCCTACGGGCTTTTGCGCGCTTCCGCCGCCGGGACCCGCGATACCGCTTACTGCAAGAGCAAAGCTCGCCCCGCTGCTTTGCAGCGCGCCCTCCAGCATCTCGCCCACGGTCTGTGCGCTGACCGCGCCGTAGCGCGCGAGCGTATCTTCGCCTACGTTTAGCCAGAGATTTTTTATCTCGTTGGCGTAGCTTACGAGCGAACCGTCGAAAACGTCGCTAACGCCCGCGACTGCGCCGAATTTTGCGGCGATGAGCCCTGCGGTGCAGCTTTCGGCAAAGGTGATCTTAGCGCCTATTTCGCGCAGTCTATCCACCACAAAGCCCATAAAATCGCCGCCTTCGATGTAGCAGCTCTCATAATACTTGCCGACGCTTTGCAAAAACGCGTCCAGCGCTCCGAATTTCATCGCACTGGCGCGCACGAGCAGCAAAAAGGAGCAGGGCCTACTGATCGTAAGCGAAATTTTATAACTGATCGCAAGGCTCTCTAGGCGCTGCTTTACGCTTTCGTATTCGCAATCGAATAGATAAAAGCTCTCGCCCGCGTTCGGCGCGTCTTGGAGGATCGGCGGCAAGCTCTGTAAGCAAAGCGCCTTGATCACGTTTACCGAGCAGCTTCTGACGTTTAGCAGGAAGCTGTTTTTCGCCACCGTGCGCGCCATCGAGGGAGCTAGGGTTTCTCCATTTTTCAGCTCGAGCGAATCGAAAGAGAGCGTCGATAAAATTTTACCGACGACCGCGTAGGCGGAGTTTGCCGCAAAGATCGTGATAAAATCGTACGAATCGATCATCTTTTCAAGCGCGAAGGGCAAAACCTTATCGTTTTCGCTTAAGAATTTCAGATCGTCCATCCGCCCGAAAACCTGCTCGTAGCTGCGAGAAATATAGCTCATCAAAGCCGCGTCGTAGCGGATCTCCTCGCCGATTACAAGGATGATATTTTTCATAAATACCCTCATTAAATTTTCGCACATTATAGCATAAACGCAGACTGCTCTTTCAGAGCTTTTTAATGGCGTTTTGGATAAACTTCACAAATTTTTTAAGACACGAAAAGGTACAAATATGGACTACAAAGATACTCTCTTTCTTCCTACAACGGACTTTGCGATGCGAGGCGCGTTGCCGCAAAACGAACCTGCGCGGTTTAAGGCATGGTACGACGAGCGTAAAATTTACGAAAAGATGAAGGCTAGGCGCAAGGGCGCAAGCGTCAGCTTCAATATCCACGACGGTCCGCCGTATGCCAACGGACACCTCCACATCGGCCACGCGCTGAATAAAATTTTAAAAGACATCATCACCAAAACCCATTATTTCTTCGGCGAGGATATCCGATACGTGCCGGGCTGGGACTGCCACGGCCTACCGATCGAGCAGCAAGTAGAGATCAAGCTAGGCGAGCAGAAAAAATCGCTTTCAAAAGTGCAGATCCGCGAGCTTTGCAGACAGCACGCAAAAGAGTTCATCGATGTGCAGCGCAATGAATTTAAAGATATGGGGATTTTGGGCGACTGGGACGATCCGTATCTGACGCTAAAATTTGAGTTTGAGGCTGAAATTTACAAAGCGCTCTGCCAGATCGCTAAAAAAGGAATTTTAATCGAGCGAAGTAAGCCCGTGTTTTGGAGCTGGGCGGCAAAAAGTGCGCTCGCAGAAGCCGAGGTCGAATACAAAGACAAAGAGGACTACTCGATCTTCGTGGCGTTCGATCTAAGCGATGAAGCGAACGCTAAAATCGGCGCGAAAGGCGCCAAAGCGGTCATCTGGACGACCACGCCTTGGACGCTGCCTGCAAACGGCGCGATATCTTTGAACCCGAATGAAATTTATGCGCTGACTAGCGAAAATTTGATCCTTGCAAAACCTTTGGTCGAAAGCCTGGTAAGCCTGGGCATCACCAAGGGTGAGATCGTAAAAGAGTTTAAGGCTACCGAGCTTGAGGGCTTAAACGCGATCAATCCGCTAAACGATAGAGATTCAAAATTTATCCTCGGTGAGCACGTCCTGATGGACGGCGGCACCGGGCTCGTGCATACAGCTCCTGGACACGGCGAGGACGATTATTTCGTAGGGCTTAAATACGGTATCGAGGTGCTGATGCCCGTGGATGAGGGCGGCTGTTTCGACGAGACACTTAAAACAAAAAAACTCTTCCGCGCAGACGTCGTAGATGAGCTCGTGGGGATGCATATTTTCAAAGCAAACGAGAAAATTTTAGAGCTTCTAGGCCCCGCGCTTATCAAATCCGGCAAATTCGTCCACTCCTATCCGCACTGCTGGCGCACGCACAAGCCGGTGATCTACCGCGCGACGAAGCAGTGGTTTATCGCGATGGATGAGCCAATGCCTAGCGGCAAGACGCTGCGTCAGGTGGCGCTAGAGCAGATCGGAGGGGTTAAATTTTATCCGCAAAGCGGCATCAACCGCCTTACCTCGATGATAGAAAACCGCCCCGATTGGTGTATTTCGCGCCAGAGGGACTGGGGCGTGCCGATCGCGTTTTTCCGCGATAAAAGCACCAAAGAGCCGATCTTTGATGAAAAAATTTTAAATAATATCTACGAAATTTTTAAGGCTAAGGGCGCGGATGCTTGGTGGCAGATGGAAATTTCGGAGCTCTTGCCACAGGACAGCGGCTATAAGGCTGAGAATTTAGAAAAGGTTATGGATATCTTAGACGTTTGGTTCGATAGCGGCTCGACGTGGAAGGCGGTGCTGCAAAGCGGCGCCTACGATGCGGGCAAATTCCCTGCGGATATGTATCTTGAGGGTAGCGACCAACACCGCGGCTGGTTTCAGAGCTCACTACTTCTAAGCTGCGCGATCAACGAATGCGCGCCGTACAAGAGCATCCTCACACACGGATTTACCGTCGATGAGAAGGGTCAAAAGATGAGTAAGTCCGTCGGAAACGTCGTCTATCCGCAAGAGGTCGCAAAGAGCCACGGCGTGGAAATTTTACGCCTGTGGGTCGCGATGAGCGATTACTCGACCGATCTAAAGATCAGCGACAATATCCTTAAGCAGGTAAGCGAGCAGTACCGCAAGATCCGAAATACGATAAGATTTCTGCTCGCAAGCACCAGCGATCTGGGCGAGATCGAGACGAGTAATTTTACGCGGCTTGACCGCTGGATCCTAACGCGCGCGGCAAACGCCTTTGCGAGCGCGGAAGCGGCGTTTAGAAACTACGATTTTTCAAAGGGCTTCAACGCCTTGCTAAATTTCTTAAGCGCCGATCTGAGCGGAATTTATCTTGATATCTGCAAAGATAGACTCTACTGCGACGCACCCGACGAGCCGCGCCGCAGAAGCGCGCAAAGTGCGATCGCTCTGATCACGCGAGCGCTGCTGCCTCTGATCGCGCCTACGCTAACCTACACGATCGACGAAGTGATGGAATTTGCGCCGCAAATCATTAAAGAGGGCAAGCAGGACGCTTTCGATCTGACATATAAGCAGATAGAATTTGACGATTTTCTAGAATTCGACGAAATTTTAATCAAATCGAGGGAGAAATTTTTCGAACTCATCGATGCGCTGAAAAAGGACAAGATCATCAAATCGACGCTTGAGCTGGTTTTGCAGACGAGCTCGAACGAAATTTTATCAAACGACATCCTAGGCGTGGCGGATTGGTTCATGGTAAGCGACGTGGACACTCTGCAAAGCGATGAGGCTCTGGCGGAATTTAAGATAAACGACGAAATTTTCCGCCTCGTAAAATCATCGAAGCACAAATGCCCGAGATGCTGGAAATTTAACGCAAAAGAGCCGGATGAGCTCTGCCCGCGCTGCGCGAAGGTCATGCATGCTCGCTAGCCCCATAAGTCTTGGCTTCGTATTTTTTACGATCGCGCTGATCTGCGTAGCAACGGGCGTGGGGATCTATTTCGTGAATAAATTTAAGGATGGCAGATGATAAGTTTGAAAGAGGCTCTAAAGCTGAGCACGGATGAAATTTCGGCGCTTAGAGCGGAGCTAAAGGATAAAATTTTAAAAACTAAAGAGCTCGGCGCCTACGTCGAGCAGCTCACGGGCGAGGCTTTAAACATCAGCGGCGAGGGCGTGCCGATCGCAATCAAAGATAACATCCAGGTAAAAGATTGGAGCGTCACTTCAGCGAGTAAAATTTTGCAAGGCTACGTTGCACCATACGACGCGACGGTGATTAAAAAGCTACGGAAGCGCGGTTTGGCACCGTTTGGGCGAACGAATATGGATGAGTTTGCGATGGGAAGCACGACCGAAAGCTCATTCTACGGCAAAACTCTCAATCCGACCGATCACTCGCGCGTACCCGGCGGCAGTAGCGGCGGAAGCGCGGCTGCTGTAGCGGCAAATATCGCGGTAGCCGCACTCGGAAGCGATACGGGCGGCTCGATCCGCCAGCCGGCGGCATTTTGCGGCTGCGTAGGATTTAAGCCGAGCTACGGCAGGGTCAGCCGCTACGGGCTCGCGGCGTATTCTAGCAGCCTCGATCAGATAGGACCGATCACGCGCAGCGTCGAGGATGCGGCGATTTTATATGACATCATCGCAGGTCGCGACGAGATGGACAGCACGAGCTACGCGGGCGCTTACGAAAGCACCACGGATAAGCTAAACGCGGATCGCAAGCTTAAGATCGCCGTTATAAAAAACTACGTGGACGAAGCCTCGCAGCAGGTCAAAGAGGCTCTAAATTCGGCTATAGAAAAGCTAAAATCATTCGGGCACGAGATCGTTTACCGCGATCTTTGCAGCTCCAAATACGACATCGCGACCTACTACATCATCGCAACCGCCGAAGCTAGCGCAAATTTAAGCCGCTACGACGGCGTACGCTACGGAAACCGCGCGAAAGCTCTAAATTTAAAAGAGCTCTACGCCAACACTCGCGGCGAGGGTTTCGGCGACGAGGTCAAAAGAAGGATGCTTCTAGGCACCTTCGTGCTAAGCAGCGGCTACTACGACGCATATTACATCAAGGCACAGAAGGCAAGAGCCTTCATCAAAAGCGAATATGAGGAAATTTTAAAAGACGCCGATTTGATCTTTATGCCGATCGCGCCGAGCGTGGCGTATAAATTCGGCGAGCTTAGCGATCCGCTGCGTGCGTATCTTAGCGACATCTACACGATCGGCGTAAATTTAGCGGGACTTCCCGCAATCTCCGTGCCGGTAGCGAAAAACAAAGAGGCTCTTAATATCAGCGCGCAGCTCATCGGGCGCGCTTACGACGAACAAACGGTGCTGGACGGCGGCTTGAGTTTAGAAAAAATCGTGAAAGGATAAGTATGAAGATCATCAAAAAGGCTCTGACCTTCGAGGATGTTTTGTTGGTACCGCAATACTCTGAAATTTTACCCAAAGAGGTCGATATCAGCACGAGTTTTACGAAAAATATCACGCTAAATACCCCTCTCGTGAGCGCTGCGATGGATACGGTCACCGAGTACCGCACGGCGATAATGATGGCGCGCCTCGGCGGCATCGGCGTGATCCATAAAAATATGGATGAGGAATCCCAAGCCAAGATGGTTCGTCGCGTAAAAAAGAGCGAAAGCGGCGTCATTATAGACCCTATCTCGATCAAGGCGGACGCCACGATCAAAGACGCTCTCGATCTTATGGGCGAGTACCACATTAGCGGCATTCCCGTTATCGACGATAACGGCGTGCTGATTGGAATTTTGACCAATCGCGATCTGCGCTTTGAAACCGATACCGCCGCGCTAGTAGGCGAGAAGATGACCAAGGCTCCGCTAATTACCGCCCCAAAAGGCTGCACGCTTGATGATGCGGAGAAAATTTTTAGAAACAATAAGGTAGAAAAGCTTCCGATAATCGACGCAAACGGCCACTTAGAGGGGCTTATCACGATTAAAGACCTTAAAAAGCGTATCGAATATCCAAGCGCTAATAAAGACAAATTCGGCCGCCTTCGCGTCGCCGCGGCGATTGGCGTAGGCCATCTGCAAAGAGCCGAAGCGCTCGTAAAAGCGGGCGTCGATGCGCTTGTGATGGACTCTGCGCACGGACACTCCAAAGGTATTATCGACACGCTTAAGGAGCTGAAGCGAAATTTTGACGTGGACGTAGTGGTCGGAAACGTCGCAAACCCCGCTAGCATAAAGGATATCGCAAACGCGGGAGCAGACGCGATTAAAGTAGGCATCGGCCCGGGCTCGATCTGCACTACGCGCATCGTAGCGGGCGTGGGCGTGCCGCAATTTACCGCGATCAACGATTGCGCGATCGAGGCGGCTAAATTTGGAATTCCAATCATCGCAGACGGCGGCATCAAATACTCGGGCGACATCGCCAAAGCTCTAGCCGCGGGCGCAAGCTCGGTGATGATGGGAAGCCTGCTTGCAGGCTGCTACGAAACCCCGGGCGAGCTCATTACGTTTCAGGGTCGCCAGTACAAAACCTACCGCGGCATGGGTTCCTTAGCGGCTATGCAGAAGGGAAGCTCGGATCGCTACTTTCAAGACGGCACCGCAAAAGAAAAGCTCGTACCCGAGGGCGTCGAGGGACGCGTGCCTTACGCGGGCATGCTAAAAGACGTGATCTTTCAGCTGCTAGGCGGCTTGCGAAGCTCAATGGGATACTGCGGCAGCAAGGATATCGCGACCTTTCAGCAAAAAGCGGAATTCGTCGAGATCACGAGCGCAGGTCTTAAAGAAAGCCACGTCCACGACGTCATCATCACGCAGGAAGCGCCGAATTACCGAGTAAATCAGTGATCCTTCAGAGCAAAATTCAAAATTTCGACGAGCCGCTCTATCTGGAGAGCGGCCGCGTCTTTTCTAACTTCAAGCTCGCCTATGAAACCTACGGCGAGCTAAACCCGGACAAATCAAATGTCATCGTCATCTGCCACGCCCTAACGGGCTCCGCGCACGCCGCGGGACTTTACGAAGGCGACATTAAGCCCGGCTGGTGGGACGGGCTCATCGGCGATCATAAAGCGGTCGATACGACGAAATTTTTCGTCATCTGCATAAACATCCTGGCTTCGCCTTTCGGCTCTACCTGCCCGCTCGACGTCGATGAAAGCAGCGGCCGCGAGTACCGCTTGCGCTTTCCGGTAGTGGTCGTCTCAGACGTCGTGCGCGCGCAGATGATGCTTTTAAAGCGCCTAGGTATAGCTCGCGCCCGCGCCGTTATCGGCGGCAGTCTGGGCGGCATGCAGGCGCTGTGCTATGCGATCGAATATCCGGAATTTGCGGATGAAATTTTCGTACTCGCAAGCACCTACGCTACGCAGCCTTGGGCGATCGCGTTTAATAAGATCGCGACCGAGGCCATCTTGCGCGATCCAAATTTCAAAAACGGCAACTACGATAAAGGCTTAATCGCCGAGCGCGGGCTTGACGGCATGGCGGTGGGGCGCATGGCGGGGCATATCAGCTTTCTAAGCCCAAGCTCGATGCAGGATAAATTCGGGCGCAACTACGTCGAAACCGACGGTCTTTACGAGATTGGCGGGCGCTTTCAGGTCGATCGCTACCTTGAATACAACGGCGAAAATTTCGCGCGCAGGTTCGATCCGCTGTGCTATCTCTACATCGCTAAAATGATGAATATATTTGACTGCACGCGCCACTACGGTAATCTCAAAAACGCCTGCGCGCAGATCAGATCGCGCCTGCACCTCATCTCTTTCAAAGGCGACGTGCTCTTTCCGCCGGGGCTGATGAAAGAAATTTACGATGCGATGAGCGATCTGGGCAAAAAGGATCGCACGAGCTACGCGCAGATCGACAGCGACTACGGACACGACGCGTTTTTGGTCGAGATAGAAAAATTTGATTACATCATAAAAAGGATTTTGGATGAGTTTTGAGGAAAAAATGGAAAAGATTAACGCGCTTTTAAAAAGCCTAAACGACAAGGATCTGAGCCTAGAGGAGAGCGTGAAGCTATATAAACAGGGCGTCGCGCTGCTAAAGGAGGCGAAGGAAATTTTAGAAAACGCCAAACTCGAGGTCGCCGAAATAAACGCGCCCGAGCAGGCTTAGGAGGCGGCGATGATAAACGTATGCGTTTTGCAGCTACCGACGCTTTCGATGAGCGAAAATCGGATCGATTACTATATGAAGGTCGCCAAAGACAACGGCGCGCGGATCGTGCTGCTGGGCGAATATGAGCTAAATTCCTTCTTTAGCGAGCTTAAAAAGATGCCACGCTCCATCGCGTGCGAACAGAGCGAGCATAAGCAGGAGCTGATGGCGCGGCTTGCCGCTAAATACGACCTACATATCGTAGCGCCGATAATCAGAGCCGCTAGCGGGGCGATTTTGAGGCAGGCGGGCATTTTCGGCGGTGCGGCTCAAAAAAGCGCGCGCGGCGGCGGCGGCGAAAATTCCTTAAGCCTTAAAAGCGAGCCCGGTTGCAAGGGCGAACTAAATTCTAAGAGCGCTTTAAATTCCAAGAGCAATTTAAATTCCAACGATGGTTCAAATTCTAAAGGCACTTTAAATTCCAAAAACGAGCAGAATTGCAAAGGCGGCTTAAATTCCTGCGGCGCGCACGCTTTAAATTTCAAAGCCGCAAATTCCGCGGACGGTTTAAATTTAAGCGCTCCGATCCCGAGTAACTCGAACGCTTCAGATTTAAAAGCCGAAAGCCAAAAAGATTCGAGCGAAGAGGAAATCTTTTGCGCGAGCGAAAACGAGCCCATCTGGGTGAAATCCTGCGCGAAATTTTCGCCCTCGGAGGTGAAATTTTACGATCAAAATATCCTGATGGACTATCCGCACTGGAACGAAGATGGTTTTTTCGCCAACCGCAAAAGCCGCAAAATCGGTAAAATTTCGCCGATGATCTTTAGCGAGGGTGGCGTGAAATTCGGCGTTTGCTTCGGCTACGAGGCGCATTTTGATGCGTTTTGGCGCTATTTTATGCAAAAAAACGTCGGCTGCGTGCTCGTGCCGTGCGCTTCGACCTTCGAAAGCGGGGGGCGCTGGCGCGAGCTTTTGAAGATGCGTGCGTTTACGAACTCGCTCTACGTCATCCGCGCCAACCGCATCGGCGAGGCAAAATTCGGCGAGAGCGAGTTTAAATTTTACGGCGAGAGCTTCGTCGTAACCCCCGGCGGCGAGATCACAAACGAGCTGAAAAACGAAGAGGGCGTGCTGATGTGCGAAGTGGACGCGGACGAGATCGCTGCGGCGCGCGGGCTGTGGAAATTCCGAAAAAATCTAGTCGGCAGGGGGCTTTTATGAACTACTTTCACAGACAGATCCAGCTTTGGGGCGAGCAGACGCAGCGCGCGCTTGCGGACAAGCGCATCCTAATCATCGGCGCGGGCGGGCTTGGAAGCAGCCTTTCTTACGCTCTGGGCGCAAGCGGTATCGGGCGAATCAGCGTCGTGGATTTCGACACGGTGGCGCTTCACAACATCCACAGGCAAATTTTATTTACGCTCGCAGACGAAGGCAAATTTAAAGCGGATGTTTTTAAAAGCCGCACGGAAAGCCGCTACGACGGCGTGAGCGTGGATGTGCATAAGAGCCGCGCGGAGGAATTTTTCGCTAGCGCGACCGCCTCGGGCGAGAAATTTGATCTGATTTTGGATGCGACCGATAATCTCGCCACGCGCGCGCAGATCGATGCCTTTGCTAAGCAAATGGGCGTACCGTGGGTGTTTGCGTCGGTGGACAGCTGGCAGTGCCAAGTCTGCTTCGTGCAGAATGCGGATTTTAAATTTTTCCCGAGCCTAAACGCGACGCCTGCGGGCATAACGGCTGCGATCGTGATGTTTGCGGCAAGCTTTGAGGCAAACCTCGCTCTGCGCTATCTAGCGGGGCTCGAGGTTGAAAAAGACCTGCTTTACTACGCGAATTTTTTCAGCGGCGAGCTGGAAGTTAGAAAGATAAAATTGTAGTTTTGGCTCGGGCTAGTTTAAATTTAAGCCCGAGCTTGCGGGTTGACTTTATATCAAAAAGCTAACTTTGAGTATGTTGATTTAACTCTTGCTCCGTCATTTTATTCTCCTTAATATTTAGTTTTGATGACATTCTTTTCTTGCATTTTTTATCTCACCAGATGAGATCTCATCTATATATTTATCTAGCTTTTTTAAATTATCTTTATACGGCTGATCAAGCTTACGACCATTTTTATCTATAGTATACATATGGATGGATACCGCTTCCATTTCATTTAGCTCGCTTGCAAATTTCGTATATTCATAAACATCTTTAAATGTAGAATTTCTATCTTTGCAATATTTGCGATATACCGTCGTTATAAGCGAAATTTCACTTTTAGGTATATAATAAGTTGCATCGTAGTTTATTTCAGAATAGCTACATAAATTATATATAGCGTCTGTGGCAATCATCATATTTTCGTTTTAGGAATTCCGGGCTCGGTTGTCCGCCTACATTATACTGCATAAGCAGCTTTAAAATCGGTTCGTAATTTGGAGTGCCCGGAAATGTATCATATAATGAAAAATCATATTCGGTAATATCAAATCCATCCGTCGGTTCCGCTTTATCATTTAATATTCCCTCAGGCACGACCTTTTTAATATCGTTTCCGTACCTTAGACCCACCGTAGAGTTTTGAAATTTCCAAATATATGGCTTATAGCCGCTTTCTAATGCCATCTTTGCTATCTCATACATATTCGTATTCGTAAGATATGAAAAGAAATAATTCGGCTCTCCTATACTAATCATAGGATAGTCGGTCTCATAAATCAACGTAAAATTTCCGTCATCACTTATTTGTAGGGATTTTATATGATTATAATTCGGCGGAAGCAGTCTATTTCTAACGACCTCCGCCTCTTCAAATTTAACGCCGTTGTCTAAAAGCAGTCTTACCGATTTAGTAGCATTATTTTCTATCGCATAAGCCATAGCGGATAGCTTGTATTCGTCTTTTTTATGTATATCCGCGCCTAGCTTTATAAGCTCTTGAGTAGTATTCGTATCGTCCCAAAAGCTAGAATACATCACGGGCGTTACCCCTCCGTGCATAATATGATTGGCGGATAGATTGTTATCTTTCATAAATTTTAAAATTTCATCAGTTTGCTTGCTTTTTAAAAGTCTTTTTAGCTCTACGTCTATGGCGGGTTCTTTGAATATGTTTTTTGGATTTGAATTATAATCTATATCCCAATGTCTAAATGCAAAACTTTGCATCTCCGCTTCGCTTACATACTTGTCAAGTCCCGCTTCTTTAGTAGCATCAGAGCCTATCGTAATAGTGTAGTGAGATTGAGATTTATGAAGTCCTACTCTTCCGCTTATGAATAGATACAAAATAAGGCAAGCAAAAACTACGATGAATTGCAATATGGCTTTTAAATATTTCAAAATTTCCCCTTAGAATTAATTAGGAGGATTATATCTTAAATCAAATTAAATCGAAATTTTACATGGCGGGCGGGTAAAATTTTATATAAATTTAGCCCGCAAGCCTTGAAATTCGAGCAAATTTAGAATATAAATGCGTATTTAGAATTTTAATTAGCTTTATTCTAGATCGCTCAAAAGATCCGCCAAGCTCACGCTTGATAGGGATTTTTTAAAATCATTCTGAATGCGAGCAAATCGCGGCGCGAGTACCGCCTCGATCTTGCCGCCCACGGGGCAGGCGCTAGGCGAGCCTTTGTGCAGGCGAAACATCGCGCCCTCCTCGCTCACCGCCTCGTAAATGTCTAAAAGCGTGATGAGCCGCGCGTCGCGAGCCAGCGTGATGCCGCCCACACCAGCGGTCGTGAGTACCAAGGCTGCGTTTCTTAGCTGCGAGATCAGCTTGCGCGCGATGGCAGGGTTTATCCCCGAGCTTGCGGCGACGAAATCGCCCGTGACCTTCTCCTCGCGAAAATACGCGACGCAAAGCATAATGTGAACGGCGAGTGAAAATTTGATACCTACTTGCATTTCGCTCCTTGATTTGGATCTGAGTTTTAGAATTTAAGCGAAATTTTCCTTAAACTCGGCCGCTAAATTTCAGATCGCGCTAAAATTTAATCCGCTAGGCGATTTTCTTAAAATTCTAACCTTAAATTTAATCGTGTCTAAATTTTATCAGCCAAACGATCTTTCTAAAATTCGGATATTAAATTTTAATCGTTCCAAAATTTCATCTGTTAGGTGATTTTTTTAAAATTTAGATGTTAATTTAATCACGCCTAAATTTCATCCGCGACATAGCAAGCCGCGCGTCGCCTATACCGATAGAGCGATCATCCCCATCTCGTCACCGCCACCGCCGCTACCGTCCTGCTACCATTGCATTATCTTTGCCGACATTGTCGCCGTCGCCGCTACTCTCGCCGCTACCATTCATTATATTTACAGCAGATCGTTATTGCTGCTTGCCGCTACGCTACTATCGCTCATTATCTTCGCAGCCGTTATTGCGGTCGCCGCGGCGCCGTTCATTATACTCTTGCTGCCGCCCGCTACGATACGGCTGCTACTAATGCCGCCCACACCGCTACCGTCTCTATTAAATTTTAAATTTTAGCTTGAGTTCGACTCCGTCGCTAAATTTAATTTCAAGCCGTAGCTAGCTCAAAATTTTAATTCAAACATAGGCTCTTGTCCTGGCACTAAATTTTGATTTAAAGCCCTAGCTTACTTTTTCGCTAAATTTTAAATTTACGTTAGAATTTTACCGCGCCACGTGGTTAAAATTTTTGTCCGCGTTTTGCCCGCTGTGCAGTTAAAATTTACGCCCGAATTTTGCTGTGCCGCGCGGTTTAAAATTTACGCGCGGCAATGCCCATTATTCGCCGACCGCCGTAAACGGCTTGCCGATAAATTTTTGCGCCCTGATCTCATCTATTACGGCGAGCGCGAGGTCTGCGTAGCCGATGCAGCTTTTGCCCTTGCCGTTTAGGATCAGCTCGTCGCCTCCTAGGACGTATGAGCCTGTGCGAGCGGCGTTTGCGTCGTATTCCGCGGCGGGGATCACGTAGGTCCAGATCAAATTTTTGCTCGCTTTTAGCACCTCGTAGCTCGCCGCAGTCGCCTCGGCTACGCCCATATACTCAGCCGGAAAGCTTGGAGTATCCATCAGGCGCGTCTTGCGCGAAGCGTCTGTGTATAACACGCCCGCGCCGCCGATGACGAAAAGTCTCGTCTGCGTGCCGCTTAGCAGCTCCGCGATGTGCTGCGTCATTTTCGCGTGAAGCGGGAAGGTCTGCGGCGTCCATGCAGCGATCGCGCTGATGACGACGTCAAAGCCCGCCAAATCGGCTTTGCTAAGCTCAAAAACATCTTTATAAACGACTTTTACGTCGCCGTTTTTATACTCTTTGTTTCGCGCGATCGCTGTGACGTCGTAGCCTTGTTTTAGGGCCTCTTTTACTAAATTTACGCCTGTTTTGCCGTTTGCTCCGATGATTGCTATTTTCATTGTTTTTCCTTTAAATTTGATTTGTTTTTATTGCCGCGTAAATTTACAGCCAGCTAGGCTTTACGTCGTCGTTTATCACGCCATCGCCGTTAGTGTACTGCTCTAGACTGCCGCGTTTAGTCTGGATACAGATAAACTTTATCCCCTGCGCGCCCGCCTTGAAGCATCTCTTGCCTGCCGGATCGATGCGGATCGCATCGCCCTCCTTGACCGCCTTCTCCTCGCCGTCGATGAAAAGCGTGCCGCCGCCTTTTAGCACCAAATAAAGCTCCTCGTTTTGCTTGTGCGAATGCACGAACGGCACGCTCACGTTTGCCGGAAGCTCGTTGATAGAAAGCTCACAGCCGCTTAAGCCTAGAGCTTCTTTTAGCTCGACTCTAGGTTCGCTTTTTGTTGAAACGATTTTGTAGTTTGACATCTTTTTCTCCTTAGAAATTTTTTGTTGTAATGATATAACTTACAACCGATGAGCGAAGTATAATCAAATTTTGTTGTAATGTCAAGAGTTACAGCAAAAATTCCAAAATTTGACGCAAAATTTAAAATCAGCTAAAATCCGCGCGATTTTAAACAAAGGAATTTTATGCAAAATAGCGCATTTAGAAGGCTTGCGATCGGCCCCAGCTACGCGCCTAGGCTGATAGAGGAGTTTAGCAAACTAAAAGACATCGGCAAACGCGTAAACGCCGGACTAGAAGGCGATATAGATAAAATTTAAGCGCTTTTTTGAGGTATAATTAAACTAAAATTTGCCCAAAAGCGAGGTCAAAATGCACGAAAATCACGCCCACTGCGCACATTCGCACACGTCAAACAAGATCGTTTTGAGAAATTCCTTCTTTATGATATCCGCTTTTATGCTGATCGAGGTCGCGGGTGGCTTCGCGACAAACTCGCTCGCCCTGCTCTCCGACGCCGGACACATGCTATCAGACGCTGCGGCGCTCGGGCTTTCGCTGTTTGCGTTTAAATTCGGCGAACGCAAAGGCAATCTGCAAAAGACCTTCGGCTACAGGCGGATCGAAATTTTAGCCGCGACGATAAACGCCCTCGCCCTCGTCGCGATCGCCGTTTTGATCGTCATCGAGGCGGCGCGGCGCCTGCAAAACCCGCCCGAAGTAGCCACCGCGGGGATGCTTGCCATCAGCACGCTGGGACTTGCCGTAAACATCGTCGTGGCGCTATACATGCTGCGCGGCGGCGACGTGAGAGAAAACATCAATATGCGCGGCGCCTACCTGCACGTGCTGGGTGACGCCCTGGGCTCGGTGGGCGCGATCGCGGCGGCTTTGGCGATGATGTGCTTTGGCTGGGGCTGGGCGGACGCGGCGGCTAGCCTGCTCGTGGCCGCGCTCATCGTAAAAAGCGGCTGGGGCGTGCTAAAAGACAGCCTAAACATCCTGATGGAGGGCTCGCCAAAGGGCGTGTGCCTAGACGGACTCGTCGCGCAGATCAGGGGCGTGGACGGCGTGCTTTCGGTGCACGACCTGCATGTCTGGAGCATCACGAGCGGCGCAAACGCACTCACGGCCCATATCGTGGTTAGCGGCGAGCTGAGCGTGCGCGAAGCGGAGCGGATCATGGCTGAAATATCGCACGAAATGGAGCATCTAGGCATCACGCACACGACGCTGCAGCTTGAAAGCGGCGACAACGAATGCGCTGACGAGCTCATCTGCGAAGTAAGATCAAACGATGCGGGCGGGCATTTGGGGCATAGTCACTAAATTTTTTGGATTTATAATTCCGCTCGATTTAAAATTTAAAATTTGGCTTGAGTTTGAAATTTTAAATTTGCCCGCGCCGCGGAATTTCGGAATTTTAGAATTTTGAGATTTTAAAATTCTGTGTCTGTTATGAAATTTTAAATCCCTACGCGTAGTGGAATTTTAAAATTTCGCCCCGCGGACGCCGTTTCAAAATCAGGCGCCGCGCGCGCAAAATAGTAGAATTTTACACAACGCGTCGCCGCATCATTCAAAAAGGCGCCTATACGCGTTTGCGGAATTTTAAATTTAACCAAGCATACCGCGCCGCTAAATTTTAAAATTCCATGCGCAAATTGAGCTGTAAATCGAGCCATAAATTTAAACTACGCTCAAAATTTTGGCTAAATTTCACTCATCAAATTTTCCTGCCGATTTGAGCCTGTTAAAAGCAAATTTGACGTATAATCTCGCGAAATTTTGGGGAGTCAAGGTGCGCAAAAACATAAAATACCTAATTTACAAGTTTCTTTTGGGTAACGTATTTTTAGCCATTTTTGTGATTTCATTTTACGTTGTTTCGTGGCATATTGAAAATATTTCAAATATCGATGTTATGAGCCTTTTGAAGGGATATTTTTTATTTCCGGGCGATATTCGTCTGCCTTTTACGACGGCGATTCTTGAGCTATTCGCCTTTTACGTCAGCAGCAGTTTGAGCGATTTTTATGTCAAAGAGGTTGATCGCAAGCTAAATTTTATATTTTTCATCGCCTTTGCGACGATAGGAATTTTAGCGCTTACCGCCGTTACTTATATCATAGTATTCGGTTTTATGCTATTTGGTCTGGATCTGGATAAAAAACTAGTAGCGATATTATCCGCCGCGATATTATTCATAGGCACCTATTCTACGGCATTTTCATTTCGCAAAAGTAATTACGAGCTCGGTAAATTTTTACAAATCGTTAGTCTAAAAAGGCGCTGGAATGCCAACGAAGCACTATCGTCTATTTTATTGTTTATAGGCATAATAATATGGTTAAACTTTATCGTTTTTGAATCTAAATAAAGCTAAGCGCCCCGTTTAAATTTCGTCCGTATGCGCTAAATTTAATAGGCGTAGATCACCCGCACGGCGCGACAAAATTTTAAGTACGAAATACTTTTTATCAAAATTTAAACCTACGCATTATAATTGCAGGAATTAAAAAGGACGGCAATTAGATATGAAACGACATATATTAATCGCGATTTTGGGCTTACTTTGCGCCTTTATAGATATTAATTACATTGGTTTTCTTATCGCATTAAATTTGATAGTAGTCTTGGTTTGCGCCGTTTTTCCTTTTATGAAAAAGAACTATATATTTTTTCTACTGCTTATCGTAAATTTAGCTTTGTATTTGAATAATATCTACACCCCTTTTGAAAAGCCCGAGCTTTGGACTTATAACATACCTGCACTGGCAAATGCGACATATGTATTAGTAGCGCTGGTTTATGCTTCGGGATTTGTCGCTTTTGTCCCGCTTGCGGCATATATCTGTTTTTTATACTCGCTCTGCGTTGTTGCTTGCGGCATACGTGAAAAATTTCAAAGCTTACGCTAAATTTACGATTAAAGTTTTAAGCCATCGTTTCGTATAATTTCGCAGAATTTTAAGGATTGCGTATGAAAATATATTTCTGCAAATTGCTTTTAGGCATCTTACTGACGGGCATATTCTCGTTCTCGCTCGGCTTTACTTTATTACGCGTAGGTATGGTTTTTGACATGCCTTTTTTGTATTATGCTCCCTTAGATGTTCAGATCGCAAAAGCTATCCTAACGATAATTTTAGCATTTTATATTGCCGATAAAATTATCGACTTTCGCATTTTAGGCATCGATTGCGAGCTAAATTTCATATTTTTCATCGCCTTTGCGACGATAGGCATATTTATCGTAAGCGTACTATCGTTTTTTATGATCTTCGGTATATTCGTATGGCAAAAGTCAAATGCGGCATTTTCAGCAATGTGTCTATTTTTAGGGATAATTTGGACAGCTCGGCTATTTAGGAATAGCGAATACGAACTTGGGAAATTTTTGCAAAATTGCAGTATCAAAAAATACTCTAAAATTGACAAAGCACTATTGATCGTACTGCTTATAATCGCGTTCTTTGTGATTATACCGATACGAATAT
>NZ_CALKTL010000075.1 GCF_937997405.1 uncultured Campylobacter sp.
CTGCGGCTTAGGCTTCTGGGTCTCGGGGCGATTTGCGCGCTTTTTGCCGCATGCGAAAACACCCCTTCAAATTTAAAACAGCCGCTCGTTGCGATGAGTGGCTTTTCCTTTTACGACGATCCGCTAAGCTACATCAACAATGTGCGCGCAAAATCGGGGCTAAATCAGCTTTCGCAGAATGAAATTTTAAATATCTCCGCGCTTAATCACGCAAAATATGTCGTCGCAAACGAGGCGATGTCGCACGACGAGAGCCCTGGCAAGCCGAATTTCACGGGCGAAAATCCGTCAAAGCGCGCTTTTTACGCAGGCTATAATGCCGCAGTACGGGAAAATTTATCCTATAACTCAAGCGATCTAAAAAGTGCGATCGACGGGCTACTTAGCGCGATCTACCATAGATTTGCATTTTTGGATTTTGCTTCGGATGAGATCGGCATCGGCTATTTTGAGCACGGCAAAAAAAGTAGCTACGTTTTTGAGATGGGAAATTCGCGCCTCAACGCCTTTTGCTCACGGAATTTAAACGACGAAGGAAGCGGCAAATTTCTACTTGGGATGTGCAAAAACGAAACGCTACGCATGAGGGAGGATAGGTTCAAAAGCGCCACAGCGCTAAACTCGCGTCCTTACGTCTATTACCCGAACGACGAGCCCGCGCTTGCGTTTTTCAGCAATGAAATTCCAGATCCCATGCCAGAGTGCAAAATCACTGCAAACCCCGTAAGCGTGGAATTTAATGCCGAGGGACCGCCCGTAGCGATGAAAAGTTTTAAAATTTACGAAGGCGGCAGGGAGCTTCAAAACGTTAAAATTTTAGACAAAAACTCTGATCCTAACGCCATTTTAAGCGATAGGCAGTTCGTGCTTTTCAGCAGAGATGTTTTTAAATTTGACGCCAAATACAGCGCGGAGTTTAATTACGAGCAGGGCGGGAGGCAAAAGACGCTACGGTGGGAGTTTATCACGCAAGCACCTAAATTTAGATATTTCGTCGTGCAAGGCGGAGAAAATCTGAGCGTGAAAAACGGCGCGTTTTACGATATATTCGTAGCCCCGAAAGACTGCAACGATTTGATGAAAAGCTACAAAACCAGCTACTCCTTTATGGATAAGCCCGAAATTTCAAGCCCCGCGGCAAATATGCTGCGCGTAAAGCTAAACGGCGCAAAGGGTGCGAAGCTTGAAATTTCAACGGACAACGGCGCGATAATAAATCTGTATTTAAGCGACAGCTCCAAAAGCTACGGCGGCATAGGTAAAATTTACGCCGCAATCGCGGTGGTTTTGACGGCGATCATTTTGTTTTATCTTTTGACAAGGCGCAGAGAGCGATAGGCGAGACCTATTTTTGCGACTTCTGTTTTTGCCTGCGCGCACATGGGCGCATAATGCCTATCCTGCGTGAAATTTAATGCGGAGCCCTGCTTTATAAATTTTTAAATTTCGTCCCCGTTTATCTCATCCGCAAGTTTTAAAATTTTATCCTGCACGGCACCTGGCGCATAGATATCCATCCACTCTATCCCATTCGAAGCGCTAAAAAGCACGGCGATCCGCCCCTCGCTCATCGAGCGTTTGGCAAGCTTGGTTGCTGCGGGGCTGTTTCCCATGTTTGGCGTCTCGTCTATGCTTATCTCCGCGCAGCGGCGTAAAATAGGCACCAAATCAAACTCCCCCTCGATCAAAATAATAACCGAGCCGCGCCTAAAACTGCAGGCGTTCCAAAAGATCTCGGCGCCGTTTACGCATTCGCGCGAAAGATCGAGGCGAAATTTACCCCGCTCGCGCACGAGAAAACTAAACTCGTTTAAGTTTAGCGGATGCTCTACGCTACCGAATGCCCCCACGATGCTATCTTTGCGGCCGTT
Organism: uncultured Campylobacter sp.; assembly: GCF_937997405.1. GTDB lineage: Bacteria > Campylobacterota > Campylobacteria > Campylobacterales > Campylobacteraceae > Campylobacter_B. The sequence continues at coordinate 1,872 of NZ_CALKTL010000075.1, forward strand.
ATAGACATAGGCGGCGAGCGCATTTTGCAGTAGCGGCGCGATGATCTGATCATGCGCGCTCGTATGGTCGCCCTCTCTGGCGCGACCTGCGATCTTTACAAAAAACGGCTTGAAATACTCCATAAACGCTCCTTAAATTTGTAAAATTTACTCGCTTTTACTTTTAAATTTAGCGTTCACGGCGGTTAAATTTAGCCTGCTGTCGCCGCATTTTCGGCTCGCCTTTCAGCCGCCGTCGTTTTAAATTTTACTCTTGTATCTGCTATCGCAGCTTCTTGCGCTTATGCATCGTTTTTACGCCTATCAAATACAACCTGGATGGCGGTTTAGATTTTACACAAAATACTCGCGGGCGGCATCCTTACTCTCAAATGGGCTTGTGCTCAGCTCGCTGCCCTCTATGAGCAGGGCGTAGCTGCGCGCGGCGTCCGTTTTGGCGTAGGTCAGCGCCAGCCTCGCCGCAAGCTCTCTATCCGCCTCGCTCGCGCCCTTGCTTAGCAGGCTTAGCGCGCCCACGACGTCATCTTTAAATTTTATCTCGCTAAATTTCGGATTTTGCACTGCGGCAAGCTTTTTGTTGTCGCTCTCATCTCGCCCGATTATGAGCTTGGCGCCGCCTGGCAGGCGCAGATGACGCCCGAATTTTAAAATTTCGGCGTCCGCGGGCGTTTCGATCTTTTCAAATTTTACCGCATCCTTGATCCGCTCGCTGAAGCTCTGCACGGTCAGCAAACAGCCTCCTGCAGGCGTTTCGTAATCCTCAAAACCAAACTCCGCCGCCAGCTGCATCTGTCTAGCCCGCCCGCGCCCGCTGATATCAAGCAGCGCGCCCCTATCTACCCAGCCCTTGATCTCGGGCGTCGTGGGCGGCAGCAGCTTCGCGCACAGCGGACGTAGGATCAGCCCCTCCTCATCGCCGCTAAGCCCGCCGACCTGAGCTAGAGCCTGTGCGCGCTGGCTCATCGGGCGCTGTCCGAGCACCTCGCCCGTGATGATGAAGCTCGCCCCTTCGCTTTGTAGCATCGCAAGCGCGGTCTTAAACATATATCCGTGGCAGTCGATGCAGGGGTTGAAGTGCTTGCCGTAGCCGTATTTGGGCTCGAAAAGCACCTGCCGCAGATATTCGCTTCTGATATCGACGCTTTTAAAATCCGCTCCCGCGGCTGCGGCTCTGCGGCGCATGATCTCGCTCTTATCGTCCTTGCCGCTAAATCCGATATCCATATTCAGCGCGAGCACCTCAATGCCTTGCAAGACGATGAGTTTGACCGCGAGCATAGAGTCAAGCCCGCCGCTAAAGAGCGCCAATGCCTTCATTTCGTTCCTTTACTTGAGTTGATTGATCTTTTTTTGATACTCCAAGATCCGCTCGATCTTGTCGGGCGCGTCGGAGTTTTTGAGCTTTTGCATTAGCTCTTGCAGGGCGTTGCGGCGTAAAATTTTGCACGCGTCATTAAAAAGCGCCACGCCGCCGATCGGCAAAATTTCATCGTCCAGCGCAAGCGCGCGCAGATTTTCAAGGGCTTCGCTTTCGACATTTTGAACATTTTGGGCATTTTGAGCGCTTTGAACATTTTGAGCGGCGGCTTCCCTCTCGCCTTGCTTTGCGCCGTTGTTTGAGCTCCGTTTCTCGCCGTTATTTGCGCCCTCTTGCTTCTCACCGCTGCTTACGCCCTGCTGCGCGGAGCCTTTTAAATTTACGGCGCTTGCGGAGCCCTGCCCGTTAAAATTTTGCTCGCTAGAGCTCTCGCCGCTTTTTAAATTTACGCTCTCGCCCTGGATAATTTCTCCCGCACCGCCTGCAGTAAAATTTTCGAAAGCGCTACCATTTGCATTACCGCCCTCGCCCATGATGAAATTTTTAAAATTTCCGCCGCTGCGAGCGAAAGCCAAAAACGCCTCGAAAATATCGCCGTGCATGCGAAAATCGCGCCGCTCCAAGCAGCCGAGCCCGAGCTCCGCCATCTCGCCATCAAGCAGCATCGATTTTATGATCTGAAGCTCCGCGATCTCCTTGCGGCGCGGTAGCGAGCGCCCGAGCCTCGCCGAAGTGGTAGGCGACGCGGAGCTTTCGTAACGCGCCGTGTTTTGCGAAAGATTAAAATTTCCGCCGTTTAAGCCCCTGCCGTCTGCGCCGCGCCCCCCGTAAGAACCGAAATCGCGAGAGCCGAAGCTCCCGCTCTCGTTAAAATTTCGTCCCTCAAAGCCCGCGCCGAAATTTTTACCACCGTCGGCGAGGTTGAACGAGCCGGGCGAGACGTTTAAAATTTGCGCCACTAGGCTCTGGTAGGACTCGGCGAGCACGGGGCCGAGCGCTGCGGTAAATTCTTTGATCTCATTTAGCGCCGCCTCTTTTTGCACGGGGCGGGCGAGGTCGTATTTTTTAGCGATCTGTCGGATCAAAAACTCCCCGCTCTCCATGCCGCTAGCATAAATTTGCTCTAGCTCGCGCACCTTGCCTGCGACTATCATATCCGCAGGATCGGCACCGCCGCCGATTATAGCGACGCTTGAGTCGATCTTATTCAGGCACAAAAGCCGCGCCGATTTTATCGCCGCATTGATGCCAGCGACGTCGCCGTCGAAGCTAAGCACGACGTTAAGCTCCGCGCGCTTTATAAGCGGGAGATGAGCGGGCGTCAGCGCCGTGCCGAGCACCGCTACGGCGTTGTCGATGCCCGCTTGGTGCAGCATGATGACGTCCATGTAGCCCTCGGTGATGATGAGGGTTTTTTTGGCGATCGCGCTTTTTTTCGCAAGGTCGAATGCGTAAAAAATTTTAGATTTATCAAACAGCGCGCACTGCGGCGAATTGACGTATTTGGCGGGATTATCGCTTATCGTGCGGCCGCCGAAGCCCACAAGCTTGCTTGCGTGGTTGTAGATCGGAAATGTAATGCGCTCGATGAAGCTAGCATAAAGCCCGCGTTCGTTTTGCTTCACCGCGCCCGCATTTAGCGCATCTTGCGGCGGAATTTCTTCGTTTTGCAAAACCCTGATCGTCTGCGCGCTAGATCCAGCATAGCCAAGGCCGAATTTGCGAATGCTCTGATCGCTTAGGCCGCGATCGTGCAGGTATTTTACGGCGGCGGGGTTTTGATAAAGGCAGCTTTGGTAGTAGGCGTTTAAAATCCCGAGCACCTTCTTCTCTTCGCTGCGCTCCTGCACCTTGGCGCCGGTGTATTGCAGCGCGAAATTATACATCCCGGCAAGCTTTTCGACCGCTTCGGGAAAACTTATCTTTTCGTAATCTTGGATAAATTTAATCGCGTTGCCGCCTGCCTTGCACGAAAAGCAGTGAAAAATTCCAAGCTTGGAGCTCACGCTCATGCTCGGGTGCGAATCGTCGTGGAAGGGGCAGACGCCCACGAAATTTGCGCCGCTGCGCTTAAGCGGGACATATTTTTCTACGACGTCTACAATATCTACGGTGGCCAGCAGATTTTCTATGCTTTCGTTTTTAATCATAAGCGAAATTATACCCGCACTTTGCTATAATTGCCCTTTATTTTTGCGACGAGGTTTGATTTGGATAATTTTTTCTTAGACGATCGCGACCCGATTTTCGGGCTTATCATGCTGATAAGCATAATCTTGCTAGTGTCGATTCTAAGCTACATTTGGGGAGTTTTTTCTAAAAAAAATGAGAGGCAGAGTCTAGAGAATTTCATCAAAAAATTTTACACCCTAGACGCACTTAGCACCGAGCACAGACAGCTTTTGGCAAGCCCGCAAATAGACATCCCGACGCTTGGAATTTTGGCTAGCTCTTTCGTCAAAAGCGGCGACTTCGAGCGCGCGATAGAAATTTATCTAATCGCGCTAAGTAAGGCTAGCGGCGGCGTGCAGAGGGAATTTATCCTTACCAATCTCGGTATCGTATATTTCAAAGCGGGCTTTTTAGGGCGCGCCGAAGAGGTGTTTTTACAGGCGCTGAAGCTGCGCCCGAGAAACAAAGAGGCTCTTACGCATCTTACGGTGATTTATGAGCGGCTGAAGCGCTTTAATGAGGCGCTTGAAGTGCTTGACGCGCTGCGCGAACAGGACGCCGAAGTATATGCTCAAAGCCAGTTCGAGCGCGCCCAGATCATCGCAAACGACGCAAATACGCCGTTTAATAAAAAGATCGCTAAAATTTCAAAGCTAAACTTCAAAGGCGCGGGGCGGTTCTGCATGGAGCTTTTTATCAAAAACAAAGAGCCTATGGAGGGCTTTGACCGCTTCCCGCCGATCGAACAGGCGATCGATCTGATCTATGATTTCCCTGCGGCGGTAAATACGCAAGATGCGGAGTACAATGCGCTTTTTTACGCGCTTGGAAGAAGCGATCAAAAGCCGCAGAGCGCGAGTAAAATTTTTGAGATCAACGCGCTTATGGCTATGAAAGACGCGGGCTTTGAGGACGCCGGGCTTAGCTTTAGCTACACCTGCGCGAAGTGTAAAAGCTCGGTGGGGCTCTTCTCGCACCGCTGTCCGGTCTGCTACGAGCTAGGCAGCATGGAGATCAGAGCGCAAATTTCGGAGAAAACCGGTGAAATCGGTCAAACTTTTTAGCGACGGCAGCTGTCTCGGAAACCCTGGAGCAGGCGGCTGGGCTTACATACTGCAATACGGCAACGCGATAAAAAAGGCAAGCGGCGCAGAGGCGATGACGACAAATAATCAAATGGAGCTAACGGCCGCTATAATGGGGCTTAGCGCGCTTAAGCAGCCCTGCCGCGTCGAGCTTTTTACCGATAGCGAGTATGTCGTTAAGGCGATAAATTCCTGGCTCGCAAAATGGGTCGTTACCGATTTTAAGGGCAAAAAAAACGCGGATCTGTGGCGCAGATACCTTGCGGCGGCGGCGCCTCACGAGATCAAAGCCTCGTGGGTCAAAGGGCATGCGGGACATCCGCAAAACGAGGAGTGCGACGCTATGGCTCGCGCGGCTGCAGAAGCGATAAAGGGCTGAAATTCTACGGCGAAGCTCGCGGTTACGCGGATTTAGCATAGATTTGCCCGCGTTTGCTTTGCACACAGAGCCGCTTCGGCGTAAATTTTATCGCCCGAAGCCGGTTTTAGCGCATTCGTTCACGCAATCGAGCTTTTGTATTTGAGGACAGGCGTGTTTTTGGCGAAGATTAAATTTGCGGCAATCAAGCTTCGGCGCGATTTGCGTTAGGATTAGCGGGCACGTTTAAATTTTATTCGTCGCAGATCGACGCTAGCGCGTTTCATTCGGCGTTAATACAAATTTAGCGCGGGCTGTGCTTGCACTCGTTCGTTTCGCTTGCGCAAGTTTTGTTCGCGCCAGATGCCGTTTGCGTGCGAGCTGCCGCGGATTTCGTAAAATTTTATAAAAAAGGGCAAAGATGCAAAATTTAGAAAAATTACAAGAAAAACTGGGCTACAAATTTAAAAATTTAACCCACCTCAAGATCGCTCTTACGCACAAAAGTGCCAAAAACGGACACAACAACGAGAGGCTGGAATTTTTAGGCGATGCGGTGATGGATCTGATCGTGGGCGAGTATCTTTTCAAAAAATTTAGCAGCGACGAGGGCGATCTGAGCAAGCTGCGCGCCGCACTCGTGAACGAAAGCAGCTTTTCTAAATTTGCAAAATTTTTGGGCATCGGCGAGAACCTTAATATGTCGCTGTCCGAGGAGCGCAACGGCGGGCGCGAGAAGCCATCGCTGCTTTCGGACGCCTTTGAGGCGATAATGGGCGCCGTCTATCTTGAGAGCGGGCTGCAAAACACGGCCCGCATCGCGACCGCAATCTTAGAAATCCTCTATCCGCGCATCAGCTTTAACGAGCTCGTTAAAGACTACAAAACCGCGCTGCAAGAGCTCACGCAGGCAAAATTCGGCGTCACGCCCGAATATGTCCTTTTGGGCTCGAGCGGCCCCGATCACAAAAAAAGCTTCGAAATGGCGGCGCTTGTTGGCGGCAGGCGGCTCTCATCCGCCGTGGGAGCGAGCAAAAAAGAGGCCGAGCAAAAATGCGCGCAAATTGCGCTCGAGCTTTTACAAAGCAGCGCCTCACACGGCACTAGCGCGACAAATAGCGAGCAAACAGCATGCGATAGCGAAGCACAAAGCCGCGCAAATCGCGCACAGGACGGCAAAAAAGGCTCGCGAGGCGGCAGCGAACGGGCGCAGGGTAGCAAAAAGAGCGACCGCGCCGGCGTACCTAGCGGCACGCCGAGCGCTAAAAAAAGCAATGAGCGAAATAAAAACGCCGAACAAAACGAACGCGATAGCGACCAAGGAGGCGCGCTATGAATACTTTCGGCGAGAGATTGCGCCTTAGCACCTTCGGCGAGAGCCACGGCGTGGCGATCGGCGGCGTTTTGGACGGCTTTCCGGCTGGCGTGGAGATCGAGATTTCAAATATCCAAAGCGAGCTTGACCGCCGTAAGCCGGGCGGCAAATACGCTACGCCGCGTAAAGAAGCCGACGAGATCGAAATTTTAAGCGGGATTTTTGACGGTCGCAGCACCGGCGCGCCGATCGGATTTATCATCCGCAATGCAAACCAGCACTCAAAGGACTACGAAAATCTAAAGGATATTTTCCGCCCCGCACACGCCGATTTTTCGTATTTTGCCAAATACGGACTGCGCGATTACCGAGGCGGCGGGCGGGCAAGCGCGCGCGAAACCGCCGTGCGCGTAGCCGCGGGAGCGTTTGCGCAAATCCTGCTAAATCACTTTAAAATTTCCGTAAAAAGCGGGGTTTGCGGCGTGGGCGAAATTTACGCGGAAAATTTAGACTTCGACTTTGCGCAAAACAGCGAAATTTTCGCGCTCGATCCCGCCGTAGAGCGCGCGCAGAAGGAGCTAATTCTAAGCGTCAAAAATGCGGGCGATAGCATCGGCGGCTGCGTACTAACTCGCGTTACGGGCGTGCCTGCTGGGCTCGGCGAGCCGCTGTACGGCAAGCTGGATGCGGCGCTTGCGAGCGCGATGATGGGCATAAACGGCGTAAAGGCCGTGCAGATCGGCGCAGGAGTGAAAGCAAGCACGCTAAAAGGTAGCGAAAACAACGATTTTATGCGCGCTAGCAATGATGCGATCCGCACCAACGGCGGCAAGATCGGCGCAAATTTTGCAAGCAACAACGCAGGCGGAATCTTAGGCGGCATAAGTAGCGGCGCGCCTATCGAGATAACGACGCATTTTAAGCCCACTCCGAGCATTTTCATGGCGCAGCACAGCGTCGACGTGCGCGGCGCGGACGCGGTCTGCGAGCTGCGCGGGCGGCACGATCCGTGTATCGCCGTGCGCGGCAGCGTCGTAGCCACCGCGATGGCGCGGCTGGCGATCGCCGATGCGCTGCTACTAAACGCGAGCGCGACGCTGGGGAATTTGAAGCGAATTTACGGCGAGGATTAAATTTAGACGGGCGCCCTTAAATTTTGCGAAATTTCATTAAATTTAAGGGCCGAGCGATGAAATCCCCGCGAGCGAGGTGGGCAAATTTTAAATTTACGCGGTAGGCTTATCGCGACAAGGAGAGCAAATGAGACTTGAGCGTATCGGCGAGTACTCGGCGCTGATCGCGCGCATAGAGGCGATCAACGCCGCGGCGTTCCCCGAAATCGAGCGTATCAGCATAAAAAATTTCTTAAAAATGTCGCGTAAAGGACAGCTTGAAATCGCGGCGATTTTCGAGGATTTTAGCGCCCTAAGTACTGGCGGCGCAGCTGATAAGCATTACGTGGCGGAAAGTGAAAATTTATGTGCGCCGCAATATCGCGACGAAGCTAACCAAAATCGCAGTACTGCGGATAAAAATTATGATGCGGATAACCGCAGCGCGGCAGAATTTGCCTCTTGGAATTCTGAAAATCGCAGCGTGATAGGTAAAAAATCTAATGCGACGTGTGAAAAATCCAGCTTGGAAAGTAAAAATCCCAGCGCAGAGGCAAGCGAAAATTCAAGCGCGGCGGCGCAAAATTTAAGCGGCGAGGAGCTCGTTGGGTTTTGCGTCTATAGGACCGAGCAAACCTACAAGCGCGCGGTTTTGCACCACAAACAGCCACCGCCTCGATTAAATGCGGATAAAATTTTAAGATCCAAAGCCCATAGCGGCGCGGAATTCGCTTGCGATGCGGGATCTTTCGGTACTGCGAGCGACGAAATTTCAAGCTACGTTACGAGCGACGAAATTTCAGATTTAAGCGTTAGCGACGGGGTTTTGGGCGCGGGCGTGGATCAAGGGCTAGTGAGCGATAATATAAAACGCGCGGACGGCGATTTAAAGCAGGCTAGTGCGGGAGAAATACTATGCCGCGGTGCCGCGACAGATAAAATTTCAAATGTGAGCGTGCACGACGAAATTTTACCGAGCGCTACGGAGAGCGAAATTTCGTCCGATGCCGCAAAGGGAAAGATTTTGTGCTACGATAAAAGCGGGATTTCGTGCCGCGATGAAAGTAAAATTTCGAGTTGCGAGAAGAGCGAACCCTCAAGCGGCAAGCAGAGCGGGATTTTTTACGTGGCCTACCTCGGCATCGATGCGAAATTTCGCGGGCTGGGGATCGGCTCAAGGCTGCTCGCGCTCATCGTCACGCAAAATCCGCGCGCGCAAATCGTCCTTGACATCGAGCCACCGCACGAGGACGCGCCCAATCTCGCGCAGCGCCTGCGCCGCATAGAATTCTACGGCAGGCACGGCTTTCGGCGCTGCGGCAAGTTTTTCAACTACGCGGGGCTAAGCTTCGAGATCCTTGCCAAGCCGCCGCTAAGCGCGCCGCAGCAGGGATTTGACGTAGCGAGCTTCGTGAAATTTATCGGCACGGGCAATAAATTTAGATTTAAAATCACCGACGCGCCACTATACAAAAACTAATGCAAAAGCCCGAATTCAGCCTCATCTGCGACGATACGTTTTATAAAATTTTCTCCGCCTCTATCCTTGCGTTTTTTTGCATTTTTATCTCTTTGGACATCGGCGGATCGGGGGAGCTGTTTTACACGGACAGCCCGCTACGCTCGCAGCAAGCCAAACCTAGTCTGACGATCGTTTTTATGTTTTTAGCGTTACTTTATCTGCGAAGCGGTAGCAAAGAGGCGGCGCGCGTGGAATTTGACGGGCTTAAAATATCCTTTCGCAGAGGGCTAGACAAATACGATCTTATGCTTGGATGCGTCGATCTGATAGAGCCGTCGTTCGGCTTCGTGCGGACGTTTCGCGTACCGTTTATAAGCTACGAGCGGTTTTTGAAACTGCAAGAAATTTTAAAATTCTTGCTTCTTTTCGCATACGTCGCGGGCGTGTTTTTGACGATCAAATTCGGCTTTGTCGAAGCTGCGATCTATGCAGCGACGGGCATTTTTGCGATTTTGATCGCTTCAAAGCTCGTCGTCGCGCGAAGGCTAGACGGACGAGCGGGGCTACGACTACGCGACTGCCTGCTACTGCGCGGGAGGGACGATACGGGTGCTGCGGTATTTTTTTGCATCCGTCCTAGCCGCGCCGAGCGCGAGGCTTTACGCATATATTTTTTGAAAAATTTCAGCTACGACATTAAGGCGTGAAATTTTTCGGTTTTCAGCGTAAAATTTAGACCCGCGAGGTAATCTGGCTACGGCTAAACGTAAACGAAGCGCAAAGGCGGATATTGCGCGAGTATTTCGCGGCGAGATTGGGGTTAGGTTTCGAGCAAATTCCACTCACGGCAGTCGCAGATGAGATCACTCGATGCTCGCAGTAGTCCTCGAAGCAGTCGCAAATAAGCTCGCTCTGTGTCTGAAAAGCCCCATAATTAGTCGCAAAGATTCACATTGTCCGCCCGCTTAACGAGGATGATCGCCGCTCGTCGCAACTAGCCGCAAGCACCTCTGCAAATACCCCGCATCTTTAAACGCGCCGAAAGCGAGGCGGTGATAAAATGCACTTCGTCAAAAATCATACCGAAAAGGAATTTTATGAGGGATTATGACAAAGAGCCGATCAAAATCATAGATAGAGCGGTTTACTTTCAAAACAATATCGTTCTTTTCCTTTCACTCGGTTGCCTATATAAAATATTCAATTTAGAAGTTACTCCGTTAAACTTGAAATTTTACACGCATTTTAGTACCGATTTAGTTATGTTTATCGTAGTGGTCTTTTTATTGTTGCCGGCTACACTACTTTGGCCTATTAAAAGAAAGGGTAGTCTCGCGTATTTTTTATTGGAAAATAATAAAATCAGCTATATAAATGCTTTCGACGATAAGCCCGGATCACTAAATCAGGCGTTGAATGATTTTTATTTTGTCAAGAAAGAGGAAGTAATAAAAATTTGCGATGCCTGCGATATAGATAAGGTGAGTTTTTGCATTATATCAGAGCTATACGATAGCTACGGAAGATTTCACTATTTTTCGTCCTACGAGCTGTATAAAAAATCGTCCATAGGGGTACACATAGGAAAGGTTGTATTGTTTTTATATCATACGATAAATTTCATATTGTTCATCTTGCCGTTTAAAATTTATATGCTGATAAGAGCGGATGAGCCTTTGGGCTTAATCCGCAAAAATATCGTGCTAAGGTTCAAAAATAGAAATTACTTCCTTATAAATATATATTCTAGGCGAGATCTGGATGAGATACTAGAGTATTTTAAGCAAAAAGGCGTCCAAGTTACGGATAAAGTGGTCTTTATGCCGCAGGCGCAAAATAAAGGCTTGTTTACCGATAAAAACGAAATTTGGAGCGATGATTTCGGTGATACGCAAATTCCAAAAGACACGTTTAAGCGAAAGCTTAGGCGATTTTTTAGCTTGGATTGAAGAGCGATTCCGCCCGTTTCAGCGTAAAATTTAGACCCGCGGGGTAGAATTACAAAAATTTTTACACGGAGCAAACAATGAAAAATTTCTTTCTAGCCGCAATAGTTTGCGCGCTTTTTAGCGGTTGCGCATATGAAGCGCAGTTTAATCAAAACGCCGATGTGGCGCCGCTTGACGACACTATAAGCGCGACCAACGCCATGCAAAGTGCGCTCATTTACATCCCTGGCGAGCTAATGGGGACAAAAAGCTACGTCGCAAGCTCGAAGTTAGGCAGAGACGATGAGCTTAAAATCGATGTCGGCGAGTTCGTCGCAGGCGAGGCAAAGCGCTTCTTCGGCACCTACCTAAGGCGCGTAAGCGTTACCGACGACGAAAAAGCGCTGCAAGGCAAAGGGCTCGTCATTGCACCCGAGCTTAGCTCATTCGGCTTTGGCTTTTACAGCTCCGATGGCATCGATGTTTCGGCAAAGCCCTTCGTACGCTACAATCTACGCCTAAAAATGTTTAAAAACGGAAAGCCGATCTACAACCAAAATATCGCCGTAAACGAGCGCAACTTCGGCGAGGAGGAGTTTTTCGGCGGCGGTCAGGGCTCATACGCACAGATCGGCGGGATCTTTCAAAAATCGATGGCGAATGATTACGCCGTGCACGCTAGAGAGATTTTGGACGTAATCAACGACAACTAATCGCGCTTGCGCCTTTGTGCATAGTAAGCGGCATCTGGTCGATTATTTTTGCCTGCCGTCTTGTGGTAAAATTTGTCGCGGCGATCTTGCAGCAAGCGCTTGCGGATCGTTGCGCCTAAATTTTGTTTATTGATATAATTAGCATGGCTTTAAAATACTCAAATGCGCGCTTACTTGTAAGATTTATCTCGCCTGCGGCATTAAATCCTTTTGATACCGAGTTTGCTGGTGCTCTAGGCATCAAATTTAATCCCGCAAGCTGGGTAAATTCCGTAAAAATCACGTTATGAAATTTAACTCAGCAGTTCGTATTTAAGTGCAGCTAGCCAATAAATTCCTCACCTTGACATACTGCTTAATTCCGTATTTTATGGCCAAATCCTGCAAATAAATTTTTCGCGTTCGCTGCTGCACTTGGATCAAATTATATGCTCGCGGCACCAAAAATTCGATCTAAATTTAAAGCACCGATTAATATTAATTTTTATATCATTACTAAATTTTTTAAGGAGAGAATTATGAAAAAGTTTTTATTACTTCCGTTTGCTTTCGCGGCGCTTTTTGCGGCACCAAGCTGCGATAATGTCCAGCTCAAAGCGGCTGTGGAAGGTATCAATAAGAGTGCACCGCTGAGAGTCGATGAGATTACCACTTTAACGGGCGCCGAGTGCAAGGATGGTAGCTTCATCTATAACTACGAGCTAAATGACGGCATGGGGATGAAATTTGACAGTGTCGGAAATGATCAAAAAACCGTGATACAAAATGTCATAGATAGCCAAAATAAGCAAATTTTTTGCAATCAGATGAAGGTAATGCATCCGCTAATAAACAGCGCGATATGGAGCTATAAGATAAAAAGTGGCGAAGAATTTATAAGGGTAGAATTTAAGCCTAGCGACTGCAAGTAGGGCTTGCGCGAGATTTAAAATTTAGCGCGGCGTGAGTCTTTGCCTGCTTGCTCGCGCCGAATTCGTTTAAAATTTATCCGCTTCGCTTTTGATTTCGCCTGTGCAAAAGCAACATGCTAAAATCTCTGCTTAGCTTTTACAGCGCCGCCGCGTATAGCATGGCGCGGATCAGCGTGCATTTTGCCGTCACAAAGCGCTAAACGCGCCGAGTCTTTTTTAAGCCGCGATCTAATTTTGCGTCAGATTCTGCCAGTGGCGTTTTTCATTAAAATTTGACTATTTCACGCGGAATTATATCTATGTAGCAGCGCAAACACCGCGTAAAGCTTTCGCGCGAAATTCTATAAGTTACGGAATTTTATTTGAAACAGCATCGTAGATTTTGAGTCAGAATTTTAGGATTTATTGTGACGCTGCACCTGCTGCGATGAAATCTTACTAAATTTTATCCGCGACCTGCTCACATAAATTCTGCGTCAAAGCATGAGCCTGTTCACAAACTTGCAGATGTGTCAGCCGCCAATGTGCCGCCACACAAAACGCGGCTAATCAAATGCTTCGCTTGGGTTTTAAAATTCACCGCGCACAACTGCTTTTATCCAGCGTGATTTTTATTGGCGGCAAGCCCTTTATTTCGTAATTTAACACCATCGCTTTGCCAAGCTCCCGCAGGCGCCGCGAAAAATCCGTGCTGCAAAAGCTGACCTTCGCCTTGGCAAACAGCATCTCTTTTAAAATTTCCGCATCGCCCGCATCCAGTGCGCTGAGGTCTAAATTCGGCGAGCTATTTAGCGCGTAATCGTATATGAAGCTACCCTCTTCGCATGCGGCGCCTTTTAAAATCGTAGCATCGTCGATCCTACGTGGCGCACCCTCGTTTATCCGCGCTAGCGCATCTCGCACCTGCTTGCTTTCGCAGAAATTTCGCTCTAGCTCGCTGCGTTTTTTCTCCGCATAAAATTCCATCGCTACGTTTGCCAAAATTCCGATTCCAAATAATACAAGTAAAATTTTAATCGGCTTATTTAGCCGCACACTTAAGCTTCGCGCGTCCATCAGCGCGCCCTTTCGCAGCACAGCAGCGTGTGTCCGACGCCCAGCCCGTCGTGAATTTGTGAAATTTTAAGTCCCGCGCGCTGCGCAAATTTAATCATATCGTCCGAGTGATAAATTTTGCTATTGCCGTTTGCCATCGCGGCGAAATATACGCTGATCTGCGTCATGCTATACGCGGCGGTTTCGTAGCGCTGCCTATCCCAAAACGGCTCCAAAATATAAAGCCGCGCCTGCTCGCTCATCGACTCCGCCGCGCGTGCGAGGATGCTTACGATCTGCTCCTCTGCAAAGCAGTCCAAAAACTGACTGAGCTAGATCGCGTCAAAGCCGCGCGGAAAGCGCGTAGCGGGGTCTAGCAGATCGGCTGCAAGCCCGTCTATGCGCTCTGCACCCTGCGCGCCTGCGACGGCGTCTTTCATCATCGAAATTTGCCCCGCAAGATCCATTATCGTGACGCGCACATTTTCGTCGTAGCCTACGCACCGCTTAGCAAAGCGCCCTGTGTTGCCGCCTACGTCTAAAATTTTATTTGTCTTGCGCGAGAAAATGATCTTTAGCGCGGGCTCAAACGCCAAATCCGAATAAAAATGATCAAACGCGAGCCAGCTTTTGCGCACATGCGGCGGCAGATGCGAAAGCGCCTCGTAGATCGTAGCCCACTGCCCAAAAACCTTTAGCCCCTCTGGTTTGCCCGATTTTAGCGTCTCTTCGAGCCTAAAGAGTCCCTCGTAGCACACGTCGTGGATGAAGTCCATATCCACGTCCACCATCTCGTCGGTGAGCAGAAAATACCCCGCCTTGCTGAGCCGAAATTTCTCGCCGCACAGCAGCACCGTGCCGATGCTAAGCGAGCTTTCCAGAAGTAGCTTTAACGCGTATTCGCTAAGCGAGAGTTTCTGCGCGATCTCACTTATGCTTAGCCCGTCCCGCGCCTCATTAAGCGCGCTTAAAATTCCAAATTTTTTCATCAGTCGCGAGACTTGAAAGACCACCGGCGCAAAGGCGATCTCATTCGCCGTCCGCTGCGCCTCGCCCGCGCTTTGACGCTCCACGGCGTAACGATCTAAAAGTTGTTTGGGAAGTTTCATTTTTGATCCTGCTTATGTAAATTTCGCAAAATTTTAGCAAAAAATTCTAACTTTTCTTGCGCCCGCTAAGAATTTACGCGTATCTTAGAATTTTGCGATGAATTTTTAAAATTCCGTCTTAAAATTTATAGAATTTTAGTTAAAATCCTTTCATCAAAATTTCGCGTAAAAGCTCTGCGAAAATGTCAAATTTAGGAGAATCCTTGAAGCTTCAAATGTCCTTGATGTCGGTTGCCTGCGTCGTAATCATCTTGGCCGGTCTTAAAGCCGCGCAGGCTATCGTCGTGCCATTTTTGCTAGCTATTTTCATCACGGTGCTCGTCTCGCCGCTGGTGCTTTATGTCCAAAAGATCCGCGTCGGGCGTGTTTTTAGCTTCCTCATCATTACTTTCGCTTTCGTAGCGATTATAGTGTTTTTCGGTGCGGTCATCTTTGATGCGATCAAGGAATTTTCAGCGCGCCTGCCCGAGCTTCAAGCAAAATTTGAAGAGGTGCTAGGAGGCGTGAGCGCGAAGCTCTCTCGATTTGGCATAGAGCTTAACGCCACAAGCCTAGGCATCGATCCGAGCGAAGCCGCCGCGCAGCTATCTGCACTACTGCGCAAAACAGGCTCTATAGTCTCGACGGGATTTTTCATTTTTATAATGGTTTCATTTATGGTCTTTGAAAGCTCCGTGATCGACGAGAAAATCCGCTATTTTTCGCAAAGTAGCCGCGCTACGCACACTTTTGTGAAGAAATTTGCCTCCAGCCTCAAAAAATATCTGCTAATCAAAACTATCGCTTCAGCTTGCACCGGTGCGCTCATCGGGCTTGGGCTGTGGACGCTTGGTGTTCCATATGCTGCGCTGTGGGGGATTTTAGCTTTCGTGCTAAATTTCATCCCCACCATTGGCTCGATCGTAGCGGTCTTTCCAACACTTTTCGTGACATTAGCTACGATGGATATAAGCTCTAGCATCTGGACTATCGCAATCTATTTAGTTGTAAACGTAGCGATCGGAAATATCATCGAGCCGCGATTTTTAGGGCAAGGGCTCGGGCTTTCTACAATCAGCGTGCTTGCAGGGCTACTATTGTGGGGCTTCGTGCTTGGTATCGGCGGGCTATTTTTGGCTGTGCCGCTTACTATGAGCTTGCAAATCGCGCTTGCCTCAAACGACAAAACACGCTTCATCGCGACTCTATTAAGCAACAAGGTCGAAAGATAAAGCGAAATTCCGCGGAATTTTAAAATTCTATAAATTTTAGCTTGAGCGCGCTCAAGAGTATTTTTGTCTCTTTTAGATAAAATCTGCTCCAAAGGATCAAAGATGACGAGCGAAAAATTTATTTACGAAGTAAATACGGTGACGAAATTTATCCAAATTTACTGCGATGGCAAGCATACGGACGCGCTTAAAAAAGATGGTGCTGTGCTTCATGACTACAAAGACGATAAGGGGCTTGTGCAAACGCACTTTCATCTCTGTAGCGACTGCGAGCGAATGCTACGCTATGCCTATGCGCGTCTTGGTGCCTGCCCACATACCGAAAAGCCGCGTTGTCACCACTGCCCGCATCCGTGCTACGAGCGTGAAATGTGGGTCAATATGGCTAAGATGATGAAATATAGCGGCATGAAGCTTGGGCTTACGAAGATCAAAAAGCTTTTTTCGTTTAAAAAAAGCTAACTTGTGCCGGCAATTTAGCTTGAGTTTGCGGGTAAAATTTATCTCTGCAAACCCGCTTCATCTCTACACAAAAAAGTATAAAAAAGCGGCGTGAGAATAAGCACAAAAAAGATATAAAAATCAATCAAAATACTAAATCTTAGCGCGTAAAATTCTACCTCGCAAACACAAATCCTCCGCAATCCTTGATAATAAATAATTAAATTTGAGTTTATAGTTTTAAGTTAGAATTGTACCCAATCAAAGGAGAAAATATGAAGGTCATTACCATCGCGGTCGTTAACGGCAGGGTCGTAAACGAAAAGGAATTAATCGCGTCTATCGCCGATTATGACGATTTTACCGCGGTTGCCGAACAACTCCGCAAAGGGCTGAAATCTAGGTATTTTACATCTAGAGAGCATGCGAGGATCTACAAAAAAATCAGCGTCGAGACGGGTTTTAGGCGCGTGCGATTCGACTACAAACCGTATAAAGATAAAATTTCAAACCTTATTGCCGAGGGCTACACCGTCAAGGCGATCTTAAAAAAGATCGGCGAGGAGGACGAAGCGTTCAAAAACGCCGTTACTGCACCCGGGCTTACGCACTTTATCTCCGTGACGTTCAAAGATGAAAAAACAAGGCTTCGCGCAACCGCCAAAAAAAGCGAGGATTTCTTATACGCGTATCGCTTCGAGATCAAAAAAATGCACTTCCAAGGCGTTAGCAATAAAGAAATTTTAAAGCATATGAAAGCTCACTACGAAAAGGATTTTGCCAAAGTAAGCGAGCGCGATCTTGCCGCTTTTATCGAGGCAAACGCCGTGCTTGATACCGACCGCAAACTCTCGCTATATAAAAAGCCGAGCCTTTATGATCCGCATTTTAGCGAGATTATGAAGCTTTACGCAAGCGGTATGCGCGTCTATGACATATGGAAGACGCTTAAAGCCAAATACCCCGAGCTAGCCAAGCTTCAGGCGCCGAGCCTTTATCAGTTCATCGCAAACAACGCCCTTGGCAAAGCCAAATATATGCAAAAAGACTGATATGCCCGCGCTCTTTGTAAATTTTACTTTCAAATTTAAAATTTCACCGCGATAAAATCGATGAAAGCCGGTGAAATTTCTATGAAAACCTGCGTCATTCTCTGCGGCGGCAAAAGCTCGCGTTTCGGCAGCGACAAAACGCTGTTTCCATTCCGTGGGCATCCCAGTATGACGCACTTTCTTTTCTCGCGCTTAAGCCGCGAGTTTGAGCGGGTTTTCGCCTGCGCCAAAACCTCTAAATTTAACCCGCCGCTTCCTATGATCTACGACGAATTTGAGGAATTTTCGCCGATGGGAGCGCTGTATTCGGCGCTGAAGCCATTTAGCGGCGAGCGCATTTTTATCATCCCAGCCGATATGCCATTTGTAGAAATTTCCACCATTCGCGCTCTTAGCGAGCAGGAGGGGCAAATTTGCGTAGCGGGCGACGAAGCGCATAGGCATAGCCTGTGCGGATTTTTTGACGCAGCTCTCGCGCTGCGCGCGCTTGAGCTCTACCGCGCGAAAGAGCATAAGATCGGCGCGCTCATCGGATCTGCAAATTCCAAAGTGCTAAATTTCAAAGACAAAGAGCAGTTTTTAAATATAAATTATCAAAACGATTTAAAGGGCGCAGATGAAATTTAAAGCTTTAGCGCTCGCGCTTTGCGCCATGAGTCTAGCCGCGCAAGACCTGACCGAGCTGTATGCAAAGGCTGGCGAATACGAGGCCAAAGGCGATTACAAAAACGCGATGATCTATTACAAAAAGATCGCCGCGGCAAGTCTAGCGGATAAAGGCGATAAGCCGCGCCGAAAAGTCGCAGAAAATTCTACCTCGTCCGCAGAAAACCGCACTCTGCACGGTGATACCGCCGTTTTAAACTCCGCTGAGTCGCAAAATTCTGTCGCACAAAATTCCGCCGCGCCAAAGCCTGTCGCGCCAAATTCCGCTTCGTCAAATTTCGCAGACGCAGGCTCGGTTGCGTCAGGCTTCGCGTCAAATTTAGCATCATCGAATTCCGCCTCGCTCTCGCAGAATTCCGCCTCGCCGGATTCCGCGCCGCAAGGCGATCAAAATGGTCGAAATTTTGGATTTTTGGGGCTTAAATACTATGAGCCGATCTATATGCTCTTTACTCATGATTTTAGCAAAAAACCCGATCGTAAGGCGGATGAGCTGCATTTTGAGTTCAGCTTCGAGCGCCCGATCACATACGACGCGCTGGGACTTGGAGAGAAAATTTCATTCGCTTACGCGCAAAATTCCTGGTGGCAGATTACGCAGGATAGCGCCCCCTTTCGCGAAAGCAACTATCGCCCCGAGCTATACGTTAGCGCGCCGGTGCCGTTTGCGGACGAGCTAAAGATAGGCGCAATGCACGAGTCAAACGGCAAGGGCGGCGAAGAATCGCGCTCATGGAATAGACTCTACGCGCAAAGCACGTGGAGCGCGGATGGATTTTCGATCACCCCCAGAGCTTGGTATGCGTTTTGGCTGGACCGCACGAACGAGGACATCGCGGATTATATGGGCTACGGCGATTTGCGCGCGTCATACACCTTCGGCAAGCAGCGACTTAGCGCTCTTTGGCGAAACAACCTACATTTTGACGGTAGTAACCGCGGTGCGATCGAGCTGAACTACAGCTTCCCGATCTTTAATAGCGGATTTTACGGCTATCTGCGCTACCTTAACGGCTATGGCGAGAGCCTCGCGGACTACAAACGCAGCGTCAATAAGATCGGCATCGGACTTTCTTTTGTAGAATTTTAATGCCATCTGCGCCGAGTTGCGAGCTAAATTTGAACTCACGACTCGTTGTGCGTCTTAAAATCGCATCAAATTTCAACCGCTTTTAAATTTCTTAGAAATTAATATTGTTTTAGCTAAAATCGCAGATTAAATTTTAAACAAAAGGATCAAGAAATGGCACAAATTCAAGAGGCCGAGTTCATCTGGAAAGACGGCAAACTAATCCCCTGGGCGGAGGCCACTACCCACGTTTTGACGCATTCTCTGCACTACGGAAACGCCGTATTTGAGGGCGTACGCGCTTATAAAACCGACAAAGGCTACGCTATTTTTCGCCTAGACGAGCACACTGCCCGTCTTGAAATTTCGGCAAAACTCTGCCTAATCAAGCTTCCGTTTAGCTTCGAGCAGCTTCGTCAGGCCCAGATCGACGTCGTCGCGAAAAACCGCTTCGATCAGACCGTTTATATCCGCCCGCTAGCGTACTTCGGCTACGGCTCGATGGGCGTTTCGTCCAAGGACTGCTCTGTAAATGTCGTCGTCGCAGCGTGGCAGTGGGGCGCGTATATGGGCGAAGAGGCGCTACGCAAGGGCATCAAGGCTAAAATTTCATCGTGGATAAAGCCGGCGCAATTTTCGATGATGGCAAAAGCCAAAGCGAGCGCGAATTATTTCAACTCGCAGATGGCAAATTTCGAAGCGGTCGATGCGGGGTACGATGAGGCGATACTGCTCGATCCGCAGGGCTTCGTCGCGGAGGGGCCGGGCGAGTGCCTATTTATCGTAAAAGATGGGCTCATCATCACTCCGCCGAACGACACCAGCTTAGAGAGCATCACTCAAAATTCGGTCATAGAAATCGCGCGCAGCCTGGGCTACGAAGTCCGCAGAGAGCGCATCGCTCGCGATCAGCTCTATGCCGCTGACGAGGCGTTTTTTACCGGCACCGCCGCGGAGGTCACGCCGATTAGCAACATCGACGGCAGGATCATCGGCAAGGGTGAGATGGGCGAGGTCACGAGCCGCTTGCAGAAGGCGTATTTCGCTGTCGTTACGGGCAAAGACCCGAAATTTGAGCACTGGCTCACTTACGTTAAATAAGGACGCGCATGCCTGCGGATTTGAATGATTATTTTAATAAGAAAAACAGCGACAAAAAAGGCGGGAATTTAAATTTTAAAATTCCTAATTTCGGAGGGATGGGCAAGTTTAGCAGCGTGCTTTACGTGATAATCGCGCTAATCGCGCTGCTCGTGATTGCAAAGCCCTTCGTTACGATCCAATCGGGCGAAGTGGGGATCAAGTCAAATTTAGGTAAATACGATCCGACGCCTCTTGGCGCGGGACTTCACTTTTTCGTGCCGTTCATACAGGACGTATTCGTCGTAGATACTCGCACGCGTATCATCAACTACACCAGCAGCGAGGATTTGAGCTCGGATATACCGGCTAAAAGCGGCGCGGGCGGCATCATCCGCAAAAATTCCCTCTCTGTTTTGGATTCGAGAAACTTGCCCGTCAGCATCGACATAACCGTGCAATACAGGCTCAACGAAGCTACGGCGCCCAACACGATCGCCGAGTGGGGCTTTTTGTGGGAAGACAAGATCATCGATCCGCGCGTAAAGGACGTCGTACGTAGCGTCATCGGCAACTACACCGCCGAGGAGCTGCCGACCAAACGCGACGAGATCGCTAAAGCGATCGACGACGGCATCCGCAAAAATATCGAAGCGCTGGCGAATTCGCCCGTGGATCTGCTAGCCGTGCAGCTTCGCGAGATCATCCTACCGGCGAAGGTAAAGGAGCAGATCGAGCGCGTGCAGATCGCCAAGCAGGAGGCCGAGCGCACCAAATACGAGGTCGAGCGCGCAAACCAAGAGGCTCTTAAAAAGGCGGCTCTTGCCAAAGGTAACGCAGACGCCGTCAAAATCGAGGCTCAAGGTCGCGCCGATGCCGCCAAGATCGAAGCCGACGCGCAAGCCTACGCCAACAAAGAGATCGCAAAGAGCTTGGATGCAAATCTTTTAAGCCTCAAGCAGATCGAGACGCAGGCTAAATTTAATGAGGCGTTGCGCGAAAACAGCGACGCAAAAATTTTCCTAACGCCGGGCGGCGCGGTGCCTAATATCTGGGTCGATACAAAAGATAAGGTGAAGCAAAGCGCCATCGAGCGGGAAAATTAAAATTTCAGGCGGTTATACGCCCAGATTTCGCGAGATAAATTTAATAGAGCGAGTTGCTCCGGGCGCATAAGCTTAACTCGCGATTTTGCAAGCTAAGCTTAGTAGCGAGTGAAAGCTCGTGACGAGCAGAACTCGCGCTCGTCGCAGCCTAAACCTAGCGGTCGCTTAAAATTTAGCCGCTAGATTTGTCCTTTAAATTTACGAGGCGTGCCGCTTCGTAAATTCATAACTCAAATTCCGCGTGCGGCGGCTAAATTTAAGGCGCGTGACTTCGCAAACTAAGGATCAAAGATGAAGGTAGATTGGCAAAAATTAGGCGGGCTGCTCCCTGCGATCGTTCAGGACGCGGGTGACGACGCGGTTTTGATGCTCGCGTATATGAACGAAGAGGCGCTAAGCCTGACGCTGCGTACCGGCTACGCGCACTACTTTTCGCGCAGCAAGGGACGCATCTGGAAAAAGGGTGAAGAGAGCGGTCATGTTCAGCTTGTGCGAGAGGCGTTTTTGGACTGCGATAACGATACGTTGCTACTTAAAGTCGAGCAATGCGGCGAATCCGCCTGCCACACGGGCGCGCGAAGCTGCTTTTTCAAAGAGATTTCTCTGCAAAAATACGGCGAAAATGTGGGGAGCTCGAGTGCTTGCGGCGCGATAAATTTTGCAGAGTACGGCTCTGCAGCCTCTCTCGTGCAGAAACATTCCGCGAATTCCCGCGCAGGGCAGAATTCCGCTTCTTGCGACGGCTCGGTGGATTACGCGCCCCAAAATTCTATTGCCCGTGACGGCTCGCAAAATTTTATGCCTCAAAATTCCACTGCCTCTTGCGATCGACAAAGCTCTGCGACACAAAATTTTACGGCAGCAAATTTCATCGCGACGAATTCCGCCGCAGAGCGCAGTGAGCAAAATTTAGACGCCTTTTCGCAAAATTCCGCGCTCGAAAATTCCGCAGAAAAAGGCCCGTACGGCATTTTGGACGAAATTTATCACGTCTGCTTGGATCGCAAACTAAACGGCGAGCCCGCGCTCTCCTACGTCGCCTCGCTCTACGCGAAGGGCGAAAACGCCTATCTCAAAAAGATCGCCGAGGAGGCGTGCGAGTTCGCGCTGGCGTGCAAGGACCTCTCGCGCAGCGAGCTTTACGCAGACGTCGCGCGTGAGAGCTTCGGCGAACACAGAGTGGGCGAGCCGCGATACGATGTGATTTACGAGGGAGCCGATCTTTTATTTCACCTTCTGCTCGCACTTGCGGCGCACAATATCCACCCGGACGCCCTGCTTGACGAGCTAGTGCGCAGGCAAGGGCAAAGCGGCATCGAAGAAAAGCGTCGCCGCGAAAAATGATACGTAAAATTTAATCACAAAAGCACCTCTTCCGCTCGCCCGCCTTGCGCGGCGAGCTAAATTTAAAAAGTGCTGCCGAAATTCTGTGCCGAATTTCAACGACGAAAGTATATTTCAACCTCGCTATTGCCGCAAAATTTAATCGCGCTGCACGAGCAAATCCGCGCGTAAATTTAAGCGCCTTGCGCAAATCGTAAAATTTTAAAATCAAATTTAAGGGAGAGGCGATAAGGCAGATCACGATGCAGGAGGCTTTGGATGCGGTTAGCGAGCGTTACTGCAAAGGCCATCACTACGAAAACGTAGCACTCACCGATGAGATGGTACGCCGCATCTGCGAGGTAAAAAGCCTCGTAAATATGGGCTTTTTAGCCACGGCGATTACGGACGCGGCACTACAGCATCTAGCCACGCTACCGAAGCTTGCGTATCTGTTTTTGCAAGATAGCGATAAGATAAGCGGCGAGGGGTTTAGATATTTTGCGGGGGACGCCAAGCTCGAACACATCGGTATCGAAAACGTCAGCATCACGGACGAGGGTCTAAAGGCGATCGTGCAAATCCCGAAGCTAAAATCGCTGCGCCTGGTCAATTCGCA
Source organism: uncultured Campylobacter sp. (assembly GCF_937997405.1). Classification (GTDB taxonomy): domain Bacteria; phylum Campylobacterota; class Campylobacteria; order Campylobacterales; family Campylobacteraceae; genus Campylobacter_B. Next base: position 24,957 of record NZ_CALKTL010000075.1, read on the forward strand.
CGTGAGCTTTGCGGGGCTGCTAGCCGCGGCGGATACGAAAATCCAGTTTTATCTTGGCGGCGGGCGCTTCAGCAAGGAGCAGATCGCGGAATTCGAACAGGCGCAAAGAGACGCCGCAAAGAACAAAAAGAAGCTTGATCCGCGGGACGCTGCGGCAGCGCAGAGTGCGCTTTTAGAATTTTTCGCGGCGATGAGCGAGTGGGAGAAATTTGCCACATCGCGAATCGATGACGCAGACGACAGCGAGGTGCAGCGTAGGTGCGACGAGCTCTTTGCGCGCTACTGCACGCCCGTTAGACGCAGCGGCTTCCGCCCCGAGGGCGTTTCGTTTTCGATGATGGAGGGCGGCACCTACGGCGGATACGAGCTAACGGATGCCGAATGCGAGAGCAAAAATAAAATTTACATCTACGCCAAGGACGAACACGGCTTTGCGCGCCGCTTCCTGCTCGTGCGCAAGGACGGGCGCTGGCTTGTAGATAAGTGCCAAGGCATGGACGGCAAAAACCGCGGGCTGTAAATTTGAGCGCGAAATGGAGCTCAAATTTCATTCTCGGCGCGATCGCAGAGATAAAATTTAGCCTGCTGCAAGCGCAGTGATAAAATTTTATCCGCGCTGCAAAACAAAAACAAAGAGGGCAAATGAGCGGTAAAATTTCTGCGTACGACGCGCACGGCGATCATAGAAAGGCGCGAATGAAAAGGCGAATTTTCTCCGAGCTGGGCGGATTCGTGATAAAGGGTCCTCGCGCTGCTAGCGCGCTATCTGGATGAGCACGGGCTTGCGAACGGGGATGTTCTTGGCTATTTTACGCAGACTGAGCACGGCGATGCGGTCACAAGAGAGGGTATCGCGGTGCCGATATTGGGTGTTCGCAGCGATTATTACGATTTTGCGGTTACCGTGGGCGAGGCGGATGAGGAGATATTCGCACAAAACGAAGCGAAAATCATCTCTCGCGGCTGGATTTTTCACTCATCAGGCGCGCTAAAGATCGCAGGCATCGGCTATTTTAAAGATATGAGCTGCATTAGCGAGCAAAACAGCCTGAGTTTTCGAGTAAAGCGCGGTCGGTATCGCTTGGAAATTTTGGGCGGATACCGAGGCGCAAATTTTAGCGGTGTGCCCGCTCCCCTCGGCGATACGCCCGTTTTTCATCTGCGGCTTACGCCTTCTGCCGAGCCTAAATTTAGCGGCGATTTGGAAACGCCATTTTATTTTTAGCCGAATT
>NZ_CALKTL010000076.1 GCF_937997405.1 uncultured Campylobacter sp.
AGAATTTTAGAATTTTAGAATTTTAGAATTTTAGAATTTTAGAATTTTAGAATTTCGCGGCGCGCAGATTAATAGACAAATTAAAACGCGCCGCAGCAGGTGGCGCTAGCAGCTAGTTTGCAGCGTCTTGAAGCTCCTCTTCGATCTCGGAGTTGCTCTTTACGACCATGCCTGAGCCGTGGATGACGCTAGGCATGCAGGATGTGCAGATATGCACCGTCTCGCCGTTTTTATGCGCTTTGATAAAGACCGCATTTTCATCGTCGCTGCTTTTTAGCGAACAAATATTGCAAATGTAAATATCACCTGATTTCATAGAAATCCTTTCTTAAAAAATTTCGCACTATTTTATGAAAATTTCAAAATTTTTCATTGATTTTAGTTAATCTTTAGTGATTTTTATTGCGGGCGCTTTCGTCTATCAGCACTATGTGCGTCAAAAAGATGATGAAAAATAGCTGGAAAAATAATCCTACCAGCGGGATCAAACACAGCAGATAAAAAATAAAAGCGCTTAGGGCAAATTTATATCCGCCGCCCATTTTATAGCAGCGCTCGAAGCTTTTCGCGCTTAACGCGTTTGAAGCGACGTCGATTAGAACCAGCTTGTAATAGATATAAAAAAACGGCACGTTGATTATGAATAAATTTATTACCGGCACGAACAAAAGCACCGAACAGATAAATAAAATCGCTAAAAATTTTAAAATTTCAAGGCTCATCAGCTTCAGTACTCGCGCCATGCTTGCTTCATCCGCGCGGATTAGGTGGTAGTGGCGGGCGTTGATCTCTTTAGTGACTGCGGGCGTCAGAAAGGCCGCGATGATAAGCGCGCAAAACACGCTAAGCATCAGCACCGCAAAGCTGGCAAACACCGAAAAAATCGCGCCGATAATCCACTTCGTAGCAGCAAAGCTTAGAATTTTTGCAATTATTGGGAAGCGTTGCTCGTCCAAGAAGCTAAAATCGCCGCTTTGCGCGCCCTGCGAAAGTGCGTCAAAAAGCTCTTTGCCGCCGAAAAATGCGAGCGTACCTAAGATTATGAGCGAGCACACAAGTGGTAGTAGCGAGAGCAAAATGAACTTTCGCGTAAAAAAATCCTGCTTTGCCAAATTAAAAATTCTACCCATGTATGCTCCTATTTGCGTTATTTTAGCGACTTTTGCGACGGAATTTGAGCTGAGTAATTTGGCTGCCGCACCGCGCCTCATCAATCCGCCCGCTTGGCGCAATCTCTTGCTTTAGCCGGCTCATCCCGCTTTATAATACGAAATTTATGCTTTGATCGCTCGCCATCCCCGCGTTTAATTTGCTCATTTATAGTGTGTAAAGATTTTGCCTGTTGCAAATATTTATTTGCTTGCTGCGCGGAATTTTGCCACTTTTATGCAAGCAAAGCATTGCGTAAAATTTTAGGTACAAAACTGCAGAATTCCAAATCAAAACCCTTTTTTAAAATTTGCCTGCCGAAATTTTATAGGTGGAATTTTAAAATTTTAAAGATAAATTTCGCAAGCAAATCCAGACTTCACCTCGTCGCGTCGTAGATCTTTTGCAATTGCTCGTAAATTTCGTTTGCGCTTACCGCGCCTTTTGATAGCACCTCGATTAGCACCTCGTTATCTTCAAGGTCTCCCCAGATTTTGCGGTAGTTGCCCTCTTTGTAGCCGTTATTTTGGCGGAATTTATTTAGCACGTTTTTGCCGATATATTTGGCAAAAAGTATGTCTAAGCTCACGCCACATTTAATCGCAACGCGAAAAAAATCGGTCAGCAGCTCGCCGATTTGCAGCTCAAAGCCGCTCGTTTCGTGGATTATGAGCTCGATGTCGTTTACGATTTCGTAGATGCTGTATTCGCGCACGTCGTAGGCGTAGGAGCTAAACTCCGCAAATCCGCTTACTGCCGTGACGTCACTTACGATGTGATCGATGTCTTTGCTGCCGTAATATTGCTCTAAAATATAGCTCATCACGAAGTGCCAAATATCAACGATCTCGATGACGATATTATTCACGTCCGGCGCTGCAGAGATATTTTTCCAATGCTTCCACGCAAAGCTATCGATGAGCTCTGCGCATTCCATATAAATGCAGCGCTTCCAGTTGATAAGTTTGCCGTTTTTTGTGTAGCCGTCCTCCCAGCCCACGCCATTTGTTTCGTCGTTTAGGGCTTGCTGCATCAAAAACATCTCTTTTACTTTTTTATAATTTTCCATAAAAATTCTCCTAATTTTGGCTCGCAATTATAGCTAATAAAAGAAAATCATTGTATAATTTAACAAAAAGGAGGCTTAAAATGTGTGCCGCTCAGGATAAATTCGACGAGTTTTTAGGCAGGATGAAACTTCTATCTCTCGGAGTTTTGCGCAATAATCTGCCATATTGCTGCAGTGCATTTTATGCCTATGATCCGCAAAATAAGGAGCTCATTATCGCAAGCGCGAGCGACTCCGAGCATATTAAAGCAGTCTTTGCCAACCGCGGAGTTGCGGCTACGGTCGCACTGGATACGAAATTTGTAGGTAAGATCAAAGGCGTGCAGATTTGCGGCCATATCCGTAGCGCGGATGAGCGCGAAACCTCGCTATATCTTAAGCGCTTCCCGTTTGCGCGCGCGATGGAGACTGATTTTTTTACGATCAGAATTGATTGGATGAAAATGACCGATAATACTCTAACTTTCGGCAAAAAACTAATTTGGGAACGCTAGCTCGCTAATAAATCGTCTATTTATTTTTACGAAATTTTAAACTTTGCGAGGATTAAATTTTATCTGGTAAAATTTTTAAAACTTGCATAAATTCTATCTTGTCTATTTTTCAAAGAATTTCACCATTAGATCCGCTTTAAAATTTTCGCTCGGTTGGTTTTTTGGAATTTTGCAGCATAGAATTTAGCGTAAAATTTCATTTTGCAAGCGGGGATTATCGCAAATTTTATTTCCTTAAAAGCGGAGCCTGCCACGTAGAATTTCGCATGAAAATTTTAAAATTCTAAAATTTAACTTTTCAAAGTTAGCTTGACGCGCGAGCTTAGCTCTGCCGCTCCCTGATTTCGCTTACTAGCCGCCCGCCAATCGCGTAGTCGTCAGTGGATATTTCGTCTATCGTCACGACCGTGGTTTTCTCGCCCCTGCCCAGCACGGCTACGAGGGCGTCGGTGAGGTCTTTTACGAGCTTTGCTTTTTGTTCGCGACTTAAGCCGCCACGTTCTTTGGTGATTTTGACGTTTATGTAGGGCATTAATTCTCCTGAAAATAAACGCAATTGTAACTAAAATTTCGTCTGTGCGCCTGAAAGTGCGGAATTTTATGTTAAAATCGCCGTGATCTGAATTTAAGGAGAAAATATGCCATTGCTGGATAGTTTTAAAGTCGATCATACTCGCATGAATGCCCCCGGCGTGCGGCTCGCAAAGAGCATGCGCACCAAAAGCGGCGATAAAATTAGCGTCTATGATCTGCGGTTTTGCCGCCCGAATTTAGAGATCATGAGCGAGCGCGGCACCCACACGCTGGAGCATCTTTTCGCTGGCTTCATGCGCGAGCACCTAAATAGCGCGGACGTCGAGATCATCGATATCTCGCCGATGGGGTGCCGCACGGGCTTTTATATGAGCGTGATCGGCGCGCCCAGCGAGAGCGCCGTCGCAGCGGCGTGGAGCGCGAGCATGAAGGATATTTTGGGCGTGGGCTCTCAAGCAGAGATCCCCGAGCTGAATAAATTTCAGTGCGGCACCTTTGCGATGCACTCGCTAGCAGAAGCTAAACAGATCGCGCAAAACGTACTAAATAAGGGTATAGGCGTGATAAAAAACGACGAGATCGCGCTGGATCCAAGCAAGATAAAATAGTTTTGAAATTTAAGAGATAGCGCAAAATTCTAACGCTATCTCTTTGAACTCCCGCTCGGCTCGTGATCAGTATGTTACGCGCTATAAAAACATTATCGTAAAATATGCAAAAATTCGAGGCGCAAAAATGCGTATCTGCTAAAACAAGCTGGAGGTAGCATCTATTTATAAACCGACTTGGAGCTTGCTGCAAAGTCTGCGCCATGCGAGGTCTTTGATAAAAGCTACGATTTGGCTTTAATCTGGGTAGCAAAAGCGCGCAAGCAAAGCTCATATCAAATTTAATAAATTTATCTAGCAGAGCAGTTTTAAATTTAGAGGAATTTTTAAAATTCCGTCTTAAATTAAAGCCGAAATTCTATCCACAAATACCATTCTTATGCGTCTTCTTACTTTTAGATGCGATCTTCAATTCTCCAAAAAAATCGCACAGTAAAATTTGAATTTAAAATCTTTATTTAAGGTTACGTTGCGAGTTTGGCGCTTGAAATTTCACTTTCGCTGCACGAAAAGAATGCTAAAATTCCGCGAAACTGCGCCGGATGCGGTGAACTTAAAGGAGAGAAAATGCAAAGAATTTTTCATATAAAAGATGCTATTTGTAGCGACGAGCGAGCCGTAAAAACGACATTTTTTACTACGGAGGCCACTTGCGGCGCGGTTTGGATCGTCAAACGCGGCCAGGTCGTAGCGCCGCATATTCACCCAGACGGCGATGACGTGTGGATTTGCTTAAGCGGACGCGGCGTGTTTTATCCGAGCAAGGGCGAGGAGGTGCCGATCTGTGCGGGCGATCTAATCATTTCCAAAAGCGGAGAGTGCCACGGTATGAAAAATACGGGCGATGAGGATTTTGTGTTTGCAAGCGTTACGGCGCCGATTCTGTGCGGCTACGAAGCGATTTGAATTAAAATTTGCCAGAGATTTTGTGGTATTCGCAAAATAAATTAGCGCCGCAAAGAGTTGAATCAGAATTTGTCCGTAGCGTTAAATTTCATAAATTTAGTCGCGCTTTTGTACAATTTCAAGTGCCGCGCAATCTGCGGCGAGATTAAATTTGAGGCAAAAGATGTATGAGGATTTTACGCAAGAGCTAAAGGACGAGCGCGCGCAAAAGAAGCGCAAAGCTAGGGCGCGCGAGGCAGAAACAGATCGCAAGCCTGTACGAGACGCGCCTCGAGGTATGCCGCTTTGGCGCAAGATCGTGCTTGGCGCGACATTTGTATTTGCGGCTTTTAGCGTGCTCGCTCTGTTTGCGGTTATAAATTCCGCAGACGACTACTCGCCGCAAGAGCAGATCAAATACAGCGATTTTTATAAAAAAGATGGCGAAATTTACGCCCTCGTGGTGGGTGCGGGCTATTTTGTGATACCGGGCGCGGACGCGGCGAGCTTTCGGGTTTTGGATTTCGGCTCCGGCTACCGCTCCAACGTCGCCGCGGATAAAAACGCCGTATATTGCGGAAACATCGCGATGAGCGAGCTGGAGCCCGCGCGCACGAAAGCTGTGGCGTTCGGATACGTAAGCGACGGGCGGATTAGTTATTTTTGCGACGGCGAGGCGGTGTGGAACGACGCGCTGGGAGCGCTTAAACTCACTTATGAAACCTTGGCGCATATCTTTTGGGATGCGCCCAAGCCGCAAAGCTACCTCTATAAATTTAAACGCATGGACGCTACGGATCTGCGCCAAATCGCGGGCGTGTATTACGCTGCGGAGGGCTCGCGCGCGTTTTATAAAGGAGAGGTTTTGCCCGGCGCCGATGCCGCGAGCCTGCGCCGGATAGAGGGAAGCGATGGGCGCGCTAGCGGCGTTTATGCCGCGGACGGCACGAACGTGTATTTTAAAAACCTGCGCCTTGACGCGCGCGATAACGGCGGGCATTACGAACTTTTGAGGCAGCGGTTGGACTATTTTTTGTGGGATGCGAAAAGCGGCGACGTTTTTGCAAACGATTTAAAATTTGACCCAGCCGCCGCGCCATATACTCCGCTAAATAGGCAGCTTGCGCATTCAAACCATCTGCTTTTTGCCTCCCTTGGCGGCATCTATTATTTCGACGAGAATGACGGAAAGCAAAAGCGCGCGGCAGACAACCCCTTTGAGGGCGAGGTTCGCACGCTTAGCGGCAGCGTATTTCAAAGCGGCGAGCGGATATATTTTTTAGAAGGCGCCGAAGTTTGGGGCGGCGGCCGCAGCAGTCGTAGGATGGTCGCTCGCAAAAGCGGGCTTTTCGCGCTCGATCTGCCGCACGAGTGGCGCAAGGTAGGCGGCGTGCACGGCGGGCTATACGGCTGGATCTATTCAAACGGCGGGCGATTTTTCTACTTCGACGATCTGGGCTCTTCGCAGCTGATAGATCGCTGCATTTATGAGATCAGGGATCTAGATTTGGTTGAAATTTTGCTTCAAAAAAGTAGCTTTGGCACGAGTAAAATTCGCGAGATGATAAAGAGCGGCGGGCTTGAAGCGGTCGACGGCGAGCTGCTTTTTGAGGTAAAGACGCGGGTGGAATTTTAGCCGCGATTTGAGCACAACTCGAGCATGGAAAGTGCTGCTAAATTTTAAATTTGATTTTATTTCGGCATAAATTTGTAAAATTTAAATGTAGTCGTGGGCTCTAGCACAGGTTTAGAATTTCATTGCAAATCGCTTTAAGAGGGAGCGCGCAAATTTCGTTTCGCGTCGTCGCGACGGCTCGCGAAATATTTTGTATCGGTCGCGATTTTTGCGTCGCGGCGCGCTTGGATAAGGCGTCGCCGTAAATTTTATTTTAGCGCCGCAGCTTTCGTAAAATTTCGCTAGCAGTGCGGGCAACGCGGCGACAGAGCGTAAATTTAAAAGCCTCAATCGCAAAGTTGCACGCATAAAATTTGCGCGCTGAGCTTGCGAGTGAAATTTAAAGGCGCGGATTCAAAAGCGTAAATCTCTTTTTCGATATAAAATTTAGCAGAGCAAGTGTAGATCAAACGGCGCGATCAAAGCGCCGTTTTGCGAGCAGATGAGGCCCAAGCGGCGCCGAAAGCGAGCATCGGATGTGAAGCGCTATTTTATAAAGCCGCTTGCCACTACGCGGTCGCGCTCGTCGTAAAAAACCGCGAGCTGTGCCGGAGCGATTCCCGCTGCGGGTGCGGACAGCACGGCATGCACGCCGCCGTCTTCGCGCGGCGAAATTTTAACGGGGAGTTTGGCGCTGCGGTAGCGGATCTTAACGCCGAGACCCGGCATATTTAAAATTTCATCCCTGCTTAAAAAGGCGTTGAAATTTTCGGTGTCGAACTCGTAGGTCGCCAGCTCGTCCTTGCCGCCCACGACGATCTCGTTTTTGCTCGAGTCGATGCTTAGCACGAAGTGTGGCTCATGCGCGCCGTGTACCGTAAAACCGCGGCGCTTGCCGATCGTGTAGTGCATGTAGCCCTCGTGAGTGCCGATGGCGTTGCCCGCGCGATCGCGCACGATGCCGGGCATTTTGGTGCCCGTATGACGGTTCAAAACGTCGATGTAGGTGGTATCCACAAAGCAGATCTCGCTGCTTTCGCTCGCAGAAGCGATCTGCGAAAGCTCCGTATAGGCGCGCGCGGCCTCTTTGACGTCCTTTTTATACATCCCCCCAAGCGGAAAGAGCATGAACTCAAGCGCGGTGGGATCGATATTTGCTAAAAAATAGCTCTGATCTTTGCTAAGATCTACAGCGGCTTTTAAAAGCCCGTCCTTGATGCGGACGTAATGCCCCGTAGCTAGGCGCTCAAAGCCCTGCTCGCGCGCAAATTCCAAAAGCTTGCCGAGCTTTATACGGCGGTTACACAGCGCGCACGGATTTGGCGTAAGACCGCCGATATATGCCTGCACGAAGGGCTCGTAAACGTCGCGGTTAAAATCATCCTGCAGATCCAAAATATGGATTTTTATGCCTAAAAACTCGCCCACCTTGCGGACTTTGGCGATGTTTGCTTCGTGATAGCCCGGCTTTGCGTGCAATTTCATATAGCAGCCCTGCACCTCGTGCCCTGCATCCTGCAGCAGCTTCGCGCACATCGAGCTATCCACGCCGCCGCTCATCGCGACTAAAATTTTCATTCGTTCTCCTTACGTCGCACATCCGTTAAAATTTCATCCACGCTGTCGCAGAGCATGAAATTTTGCAGATCGCTTTCGTTTATCGCACCAGATTTTAGCAGTGAAGTGCGGAAAAACTTCATTAGCGGCGCGTAGAATTCCTCGTCGTAAAGATAGATCTGCGCGCGCTTAAAGCCCGTCTGCACCAGCACTAAAATTTCAAAAAACTCATCCAGCGTACCAAAGCCGCCTGGAAAGATGACGAAAATTTCGCTGTTTTCGATAAGTGCGCCTTTGCGCGGTGCAAATGCCGAAAATTTCGCGCCCTGCGTCAAAAAGCCGTTGCTTTTTTGCTCAAACGGTAGCATGATGTTAAAGCCCACGCTGTGCGTTTTCGCGCGCGAGAAAGCGCCTTTGTTCGCGCCCAGCATAATCCCACCACCGCCGCCCGTGATGATCGCGTATCCCATATCCGCAAGCGCAGCGCAGAGGGTTTGCGCGTCTTTTACGTAGCGATTGTCCTCGCTAAAGCGCGCCGAGCCAAAGATCGTGGCGCTTTTGCCCACGTTTTTGAGATTGTCGCGGGCGATTTTGATGTCTTTTAAAATTTCTTTTAATTGCATGATTAATCTATCTTTTATGTATATTATTTAAAATTTTAACTTTAAGAATAGCATTAAATTTTTAAAATTTCGTTTAAAATAGTAGAATTTACGTGATTTAAAATCTCATCGTAAATCATACTAGGTTGCTAAGCTTTCGTAAGAATCCGCCGACGCCGCGGTAAGCGTTCATATCGATCGGCTCGCAGCCCTGTTTGCTCAAAAATCGCGAGACGCTCTGCTTAAGCGCGATGGTAGCGGGCGAAAACGGATAGTGCGAGTTAAAAAGCGCGCGATTTTGTGAGCAGACGGCTACTTGTTTGCAAAACGGCACAAAGCCTAGCAGTTTAAAGCCCAGTTCGCTTATATTGCGGTGCGCAACCGACTTTAGATTTTCGTAAATCATCACGGCATCATCCTCGCTCGCGGTGAAATTTAGCAAAAACAAAACCTCTTTTTTGCTCGCCCCAAGCGTCTTTAAAAGCGCGTAGGTATTGCTGATCGAGCAGGGTTCGTTCGCGCACAGCACGATATTTTCGTCGCCGATGCTCAAAAAATCTCCAAGATACTCAAGCCCCGCATCGATCAAAATAAAATCGAAGATTCCTGCCTCTTTCAGCTCACTTGCGAAGCGAGCGGGGCTTTCGTGAGCCTTTGCGTTTGCGGAATTCCCGGCTTCTTCGGGATTTGATGAGCGGGCGGAATTTTTCATTTCATCTTTACTCGCGGAATTTTGAGAATTCTCGTTATGGATTGAATTTTGCTTGGTGAAATCATCGCTTTTAAAATTCTCTAGGCTTTTTGATTCTGTAAAATTCCATCCATCTTCGCAATTTTGCGGCTTTTTGGCTGCACAATTCGTAGAATTTTTTGCAGCGCTTGCTATTGAATTTGAAGCGGCGAAATTTTCTGAGTTATTTTTGCCATCAGAGCTCGTGAGCTTTTGCGCGTAATTGTGCGAGCCGCTACTTTCGTCGTCTTGCGAGTCTTGCGCGCTATCCGTAGAATTTTGCATGACGTAATCGTCCGCGCTAGAGCTTGCGTTTTTGATAGAATTTTGCGAGGACGCGGGATTTTGTGAAGCAAGCGCGGGCGAAACGAGCGTTAAATTTTGAGAAATTTTTACCGCGACAGCGCTTGGCAGCGAAATCCTCTTTCTTTGCAAAGCGTTTAAGATGATCTCTTGATTGTTTAAATTTGGCGCTTCTATGATCGCCGTGCGGTAGCCCTGCTCGCTTAGAATTTCGGCGAAATTTGCTGCAATCACGCTCTTGCCGACTCCGCCCTTGGCGCTTAAAAAATTTACGATTTTAGTTTGCATATCAGTCCTCTTTTAAATTTCATCTCTTCAAGTGGCAAAATCACGCTTATGCGCTCGCAGGCACCCGGATGCGGCAGCACGAGCTGCTCGCAGGCACGCACCTTCGCGCTTGCATATAAAATATCCACATCCAGCGTGCGCGGCGCGTTTTTAAAGCTTCTTTTGCGCCCAAATCGTAGCTCCGCGCGCTGCATAATTTTAAGCAATGTAAGCGGCGGCAGAGAGCTTTGCACGAGCATTACGGCGTTTAAAAAATCGGGCTGATCTAAAAAGCCGAACGGCCTGTTTTTTAAGATCGGGGAATTTTGCGCTACGAAAAAGCGCGTATCGCTCTGTAAAACGCGATAAAATCGCTCGAAGCGCCGCTTGACATCTCCTAAATTCCCGCCGAGTCCAAGCAGGTATAAATTTTTAAAATTTCCGCGCTCGCGGCGCCTCATCGGGAAAACGGCGCTTTTTACGACGCACAGCGCGTCCGCGCACTCGTAAAATCCGTTTTTCTTAAGCTGCATGTTCACCCGAGCTACTCTCATAAAATTTCAGCCCCGTTTTCGCGTACGACCACGACATCCTCGATACGCACGCCAAACTCGCCGGGCAGGTAAATCCCCGGCTCCACGCTAAAGACCATCCCCTCTTTTAGCACGGTATCTCCGCGCTTTGAGATGAACGGAAGCTCGTGGATATCGACTCCGACGCCGTGTCCCGTGCTATGGAAAAACGCCTTACCAAAGCCCTGGGCGGCGATAAAATCCCTAGCCGCCGCGTCGATCTCGCGCGCCTTTTTGCCAGGCATGACTGCAGCGATTGCCAGAGCTTGCGCCTCTTTTACGATCTCGTAAATTTCTTGTCGCTTGGCGTTTCTAAAATTTTGCTCTTTGCCGAAGTTAAAATTTTCGTCAAAGCACGCCGTACGCGTCCTATCGGAGCAGTAGCGATTAAATTTAACCCCCGCGTCAAGCAGGAGCAAATCGCCCTCTCTCAGCCGCTTTTTACTAGGCAGAGCGTGCGCCTTGGCGGCGTTTTCGTTGATCGCGACGATAGGCAAAAAGCTAAGCGCTAGCTCGCCCTTTTTCTTAAAGATGAGCTCGGCGTTAAAAAACAGCTCTTCTTCGCTCATGCCTTCGCCCTCGGCGCGCACGAACGCGGCAAATTCGTCAAATCTTTCCGCGCCTAGCTGCGCCGCTTGCTTTAAAATTTTTATCTCATCCTCTGATTTTATTATGCGCGAAATTTGCGAAAAATTCGCCCGCGCCTTAAATCTTACCCCAATCCCTTTGCTTAGCGCCCCCCACTCGCCCGCGCTAAAATCGTACGGGTTATACGCGAGCTCCTTTACGCCAGCCTTTCGCAAAAACAGCCGCGCGTCTTTTATCAAACTTCGCTCGACCTCGATAACCTCGGTGTCTTTGCAAAGCTCGCGCGCCTCGATGCTATAACGCGCATCGGTGAGGAAAAATTTGCACCCAGCAAGACTCAAAAATATCGCGTTGTCGCAGCTGTATCCGCACTCGTGGTAAAGGGCATTTTCGTCCTTTAGGATAAAATTTTTCAAATTTAATCCCAAACTTATTTGGCTTTCTGCTCGGCTCTGGCGGCTTTGATCTGCTCAAAAATTTGAATCATTCCGATCATCGCCAGATGGTATCCCACGGGGCCAAACCCGATTATCTGACCCGCAGCAACGGGCGCTATTAGACTTTTTTGTCTAAGCTCCTCCCTGCGAGCGATGTTTGAGATATGCACCTCGATCACAGGCAGACTGACTGCGGCGAGCGCATCGCGGATAGCGAGCGAAGTGTGCGTGTAGGCGGCGGGATTGATGATGATGCCGTCGCAAGTGCCGAAGCACTCTTGGATCTTATCGACGATCTCGCCTTCGAAATTGCTCTGGAAAAACTCGATCTCGTTGCCGCTCTGATCGGCGACCGCCTTCATCTGTTTATGGATGTCCTCCATCTTCATAACCCCGTAAATAGCGGGCTCGCGCATACCAAGCATATTGATATTCGGTCCTTGAATCACCATAATTTTCATTTTTACGTCCTTGTTTTGAAATTTAAGCAAAAATTATAACCAAAGCGAGCTTATTTTTTACTATGGCGCTAAATTTGCCCGTTCAAGCCCGGTCGCTAAAATTTTATCTCTAAATTTAGCACGGAAGAGAATTTTATGCTAAAATCACGCGCTGTTTTAGATAAGGAAAACGATGAGAATTTTAAGGGCGAAGTGGGTTCTTGTTTGCGATGAGAATTTTAAAATTTTAAAAGATGGCGCGATCGTCTTTGACGAGAAGATAATCGAGGTCTGCGCCTTTGCGAGTGCGGCGCGCAAATACCCGCAGGCCGAAATTTTGGACTTTAGCGGCGACATAGCGATGCCTGCGTTTATAAATCCGCACGTGCATTTGGAATTTAGCGCAAACAAAGGCACGCTGCGCTACGGCGATTTTTTGGAGTGGCTCGGTAGCGTCATCGCCTCAAGGCAGCAGCTTGACGCTGCGGCGCGCGGACGGCTGATCTTGGAGCAGATCGCTGCGATGATGCGAAGCGGCGTGGGCACGATCGGCGAAATTTCAAGCTTCGGCGGCGAGGCTGAAGTTTGCGCGCAAAGCGGCGTTAGAACCGTGTTTTTTAATGAAATTTTAGGCGCGAGCAAGGATGCTGTGGCGGAGAATATTTTTAAATTTAAGCAGCGTTTTGAGCACTCAAAGGCGTTTGCGAGCTCGCTTTTCATCCCCGCCGTGTCGGTGCACTCACTGTATTCGACGCACCCGCAGATTACGAAGTTTGCGACGAAGCTTGCCCGCGAAAACGGGCTTGCTATAAGCACGCATTTTATGGAGAGCTCGTATGAGCGGCAGTGGCTGCGCACGGGTCGAGGTAAGCTTAAAACCTGGCTTGCTAAATTTAATCCTGCGCCCGCGCCTTTTTACTCGCCGCAGAGCTTTGTAGCGCATTTTAGCGGGCTTCGCACGCTCTTTACGCATTGCGTTTGGGTGGATGATTTTAGCATCTTTGATCCGAAGCTCCACTCGATTACGCACTGCGCGCGCTCCAACCGCCTGCTTAGCAAAAAGCGGCTAAGCTTTAAAAAGCTGCTCGCAAGCGGGCTTAATTACAACATCGCTACCGACGGGCTTAGCTCGAATTTTAGCCTAAGCTTTTTAGACGAGCTGCGCGCAAATTTAATGATACACGACGAGCTGGGCCTAACAGATCTGGCGCGGGCGTTACTTTTAGGTGCGACGAGAAATGCGGCAGCCGCGCTTGGGTTAAATTTAGGTGAGCTGAGAGCCGGCAAGCTCGCCGATATTGCCGTTTTTGAAGGCATTGAGTGCGACGAAGCTCAGCTGCCGCTACAGCTCATTTTGCAGAGCAAAAACGCAAAATCACTTTTTATCGAAGGAATGAAATGCAATTTCTAAAGAATATCTTTGCGCCGATCGGCGCCGTGCTCGGGTTTATCAACAAATACTTTAAATCCTTGATTTTTCTGCTTATTTTGTTTTTGATTTTCGCAGGCGGCGAAAGCGCGCAGCAAAAGGGCGCGAATCTCGCTCAGCTTTCATTAAGCGGCGCGATAATGGACGATAGCGAAATTTTAGAAAAGATCGAAACCCTGAAAAACGACGAGGCGATCAAAGGAGTGCTTCTGCTGATCGATAGTCCCGGCGGCGCGCTAAGCCCGAGCGTAGAAATTTCGCTGGCCATCAAATCCCTAAACTCGCGCAAGCCAGTCGTCGCCTATGCCAAGGGCACGATGGCGAGCGGTAGCTACCTAGGCGGCGTGTGGGCGAGTAAAATTTACGCAAATCCGGGCAGCTTCATCGGCTCCATTGGCGTGATCATGCAGGGCTTAGACGTGAGCGAAGCGGCCGCTAAGTTAGGCTTTGCCGAACAGATCGTCAAAGCGGGTGAGCTCAAAGAAGCGGGCACGATGATGAGAAAATGGAGCGACGCGGAGCGCGCAAGTCTGCAAGCTCTGGTGGATGAGAGCTACGAGCTATTTACGCGCGAGGTGGCGCAGGCGCGCTCGCTGGATCTTAGGAAGCGCGATGCGTGGGCGAATGCGAGAGTATTTTTAGCTAGCGGCGCAAAAGGCATCGGGCTCATCGACGAGGTGGGCTCTTTGGAGGACGCTAAGAGTGCGCTCATAAAGGCTAGCGGCGTAGCAGATCCGATCTGGCAGGAGCCCTCGGCGTATGAAAAGATGATGGACAAGTTAGCGAATAAAAGCGAGAGTTTGGTACGCGGGGCGTTCGGCGCGAAGCTGATGGCGTATTAGAATTTTAGAAATTTCGTAGAAATTTTAAAATATGAGGGAATTTTAAAAGTAGAATTTTGTATGCAGAAGCACACTGGGTTTGATTACTTTTAAATTTCCTCGCTTTTTCATTTGGCGTTTCTTTAAAATTTTACCATTTTTGTGAATTTTTTCTTCGTTTAAGAACTCCTCATTTTTTACCAATTATTCAGCCCCCTTTAAGCATCGCTCCTGTATAATCACAATTCTGTTTCGCACCGA
>NZ_CALKTL010000077.1 GCF_937997405.1 uncultured Campylobacter sp.
AATCCTGCGCCGCGAAATTTAAAAGCAGCTATTGCTACAAAATTCCGCGAGCTCAATTTATGCTACCACAGCGATATTTGCCCGCTACGAAGGTGATTTTATCACGGATTTGAACGATCTGTCTTAGCGCCTCCGCCAAGAAATCCACGTCGCTTTCGTCGTGGATGAACGAGAAGCTAGCCCGCACCCAAGCGGGTTTGCGCGACATTTCGGTATCGGGCTGTAAACCGAGTAGATCAAAGCCGTAAGGCGCGGCGCAGTCGCAGCCTGCGCGAGTCTGGATCTCAAATTTCTGCCCGAGCACCCCGGCTAGCGCGTCTGCGCCGAGACCTTTCATATTAAAAGCAAAGATCGGCACGCGCGGCGCGGTGAGATTGCCGTAAATTTCAATCTCGGGGATCTTTGAAATTTCGCTTATGAAGCGCCTGCAGATCGCCTCTTCGCGCGACTTTATCGCCTCTAGCCCCGCGCTTTTGCGAAGCTTTAGAGCAAGATAAGCTCGCACCAGCGCGATGATTCCGGGCGTGCCCGCCTCCTCTAAGCGCTCCTTATCGATTACAAAGCGCTGCGTTTGGGCATCCGCGTATTTGATCGTGCCGCCCCCTGCGAACGTCGGCTCCTCGCCGAGCAAAAGCTCCTTTCGCACCGCTAAAATCCCGCTGGCGCCCACGCCGCCTAAGAGCTTGTGCGCGCCGAAAAACATACCGTCGCAAAAGCCGAGATCTACGTTTTCGTGCGCGATGAGCGCGCTAGCATCCACAAACAGCCGCCCGCCGTGCGCTTTTAGCATCAAGTAAGCGCGCTTGTAATCAAGCTTAAGCCCCGTCACATTCGATGCCGCAGTAAGGACGCCGTAAATTTCGCGCCCTTTATTTGCGGATAGAATTTCGCCCAGCCGCAAAAAATCCATCAGCCCGCTTCCATCCAGTGGTACGCGTACGACCTCGCAAAGCCCCTGTCTTAGGCTAATCTCAACGGAGTGGTGCTCAAAAGGCGAGATGATGAAAAGCGGCAGCTCTTTTATGCTCTCGCGCCGCAAGCCGAGCCTATCTCGCGTCGCAGGCGGCAGGTAGATGCCTAGAATTTCCCAGAGCTTCTTAATCGCCGCAGTCGCGCCAAATCCGCACGGGATCAGATAGTAGCGCTCCTCGCAGCCCAGAAGCTCTTTGATTTTGGCTCTTGCATTTTCGTAGTAATCGCTCGTGATCTCGGCGTTTGCTCCGCCTGCGGAGTGGACGTTGGCATATGTTGCAAGCACGCGCTCGATCTCCGCTTCTATAGGGCGATACGCAAGGCCCGAGGCGGCAAAATCGAAGTATTTGAGCCCCTCTTTTAAGATGATGTTTTTTTTGATCGTTTCAAAATCCAAAGCGCGACTCCAAAATTTTTGCAAATTATATCCAAACTCGCTAAAATTACGCCCGCAAGGAGGGCGAAATTTACGAGTTAAAAGACACTGCGCGAAATTTAGGCGATGCCGATATCGACGCGATTTTGCAGTTTCATTTCGTATTTGACGAGATCGGCTGTATAAGCGGCTACGCGGACGTTTTCGAAGCGATCGAAAATGAAATTTTGCTCTGCTTTGAACATCTCGGCGAGCGCTTTAAATTCGGCGGCGAGTGCGAAGAGCAGGTCAAAAAGGCGCTGATGAAATTCGCTAGAAGCGACCGCAAAAAAATAGGAATTTCAAAAATCTTGCCGCGATTTACGGCACAAAAAATCACCGCAGATCTCATAAACGCGAAGTTTTTAATCACCGAAAAATCAAGCGAGCAAAGGGCGCAAAAAGAGCGCAAAAACGACCGCCTCCCGCGCGCGCTGCGCCGCTACCATATCACCGACAAGGTCCATTTTAGCAGCAACTTTGCAAGGTTCTGGTTTAGATTTATCGAGCCGAACCTACCCGCGCTGCGACGCGGCGAAATAGGACGCGTGCTAAGCCTAATCAAAGCGGATTTCAACGCCTACGCGGGGCTCGGGTTTGAAATTTTAAGCAAAGAGCTGCTCGCGAAGTATCTAAATTTAGAGATTTCGCAAATTTCAAGCTTTTGGAACAAAGAGGTCGAGATCGACATCTACGCGAAATTTGAGAGCTTTTGCGTCGCGGGCGAGTGCAAATACAAGGAGCGAAAAATTTCAAAAAACGTACTAAACGAGCTCATGCTCAAATGTGAAAAAGCTGACCTCGCGCCCGATCTGCTCGCGCTGTTTTCCAAAAGCGGCTTTAGCGGCGAACTAGAAAGTCTAAAAAGCGATAAAATTTTACTCTTTTCGCTCGAGGATTTTAAAATTTTACTTTGAATACGGACGTAAAATAAATGATTATAAGGGAATTATCATGAAAGATAGGGTCTTGGCGATATCGTTAGGCGTGCTTTTGAGCTTAAGCTTAGCAGGATGCGATAGGAGAGAAATAGAGGATATTCAAACGGAGGATTTTTATGCCGCCAATCCGGATAAAGCAAAAAGCGTCTCCGAGGCGTGCGCCCTAGCCGATCTATCCAAAGAATCGGCAGAGATTTACGACAACTGCGAACGAGCCGCGATGGCGTATTTTAAAATCTTCTATAAAAATATGATGCAAGCGGCATCAAGGCAAGAAGTAAAGGCGCAAGATGAAAAACAAAAAGCTATGTGCGAACGCAAAGAGGTGCGAAATACGGAATTCGACGTGGAATGCTTTTTGTTTCTAGCCGCCACGGGTTTGCCGATAAACTCTACAGCGCCTAAAAATAGGCTGACTTATCTACTGGAAGAATGCAGAAATGATACAATCAGCCCGAAATGTAGGCTTTTAAGAAAAGAGGCGAAATTTTTCACTGAAGGCTCTAGAATGAGCAAAGAAGAGGTCTACGAGGCATTATCGAAAAAATTGCAAATCGTGATAAAAGACTATATTAATTTTTACGTATCGCAAGGTAGATTCGATGAAAATCCAAACAAGATAACAAGCATGACGGTCGAGCAGATAGCTC
This sequence comes from uncultured Campylobacter sp., assembly GCF_937997405.1. Lineage (GTDB taxonomy): Bacteria > Campylobacterota > Campylobacteria > Campylobacterales > Campylobacteraceae > Campylobacter_B. The sequence goes on from NZ_CALKTL010000077.1 coordinate 2,979, forward strand.
CAAACTCGATTAGCATAGGCACGACGAGCTATGTCAGCTGCTTTACTATAACCGCAATCGATACGGGCAAAAACGCTAGTTTGGAGATACGAAAAGGCGCAAGCCAAAATGACGAATTCTGCATGCAAACATATAAACTACCCGAAGTTGCAAAAATTCTAAATGAAAACGGCGGCGTTATTAGGCTTAGATAGCAAAATTTTATATTTTCAAATTTGACGGCAAAGCTTCAAGAGCTTAATTTTAAAGTTAAATTCCGCCGCTTGAAATTTTAAAGCGACGGAATTTTATGAAATTTCAGCTCGCGCAGGCGGCGATACTGCGCGCGAGTTCGCACTACCGCGAGCAAACTCGCGCCGCTCGCACACAAACCTCGCGCCATAAATTCCGTAAATTTAGACTATTTTTTCACCTTGATCACGTATGGCACCGATTTGATCACGCCTTTAGAAAATAGCGTCTTAGTGTCCGCGTATACGGCGTTAAGCTCGGCTTTTGAAACGTCCGCATCGCTTACCTGCACGTCCTTGTCGTAGTATTTCTCAATCACGTCGATCGCGCCTTTTTGATCGCTAGGTGAGAGGGCCTTCAGATGCTTTAAAACCAGTGCCGATTTGATAAACGCGCTCTTGCCGTGCACCGGCGCAAAGATCAATTTTACGTTGCTGTTGCGAAGATGCTTTGTGATCCTCTTCATCTCCTCGGCGCAATACGGACACTCCGGATCGCCCACGATGTAGGTCACGTAGGGATTATTTTTATCAAACGACTCGATATAGGCAAATCTCGCGGGATCTATGCTCTTTAGCAGCTCAAGCGCAGCAGCATCGTTGGCGTCTTTTAAAATTTGAGTTCTCATCTTAAATAGCGCTGCATCCGCCGCGTCTGCAAGCTTAGGCTCCTCGGTTACTGCCACTAGGCTTTTGCCGTCGTCACTAGCCAAAAACGCCTCTTTTTTCTCGCCCGAGCGGACGATCAGCAAATTTAGCCCGTTTAGCGAGTTTAGCTTGTCGATCGAGATGAGCTGAGCGTTTTTATCATTTAGACTTTGCTTTAGGTTTTTCACAAACTCCGCTTCGTTCGCATTCGCGCCAAGCGCAAAAGCCGCACACGCAGCCAAGACGTAGATGATTTTTTTCATAGCTTCCCTCCCCTTAAAATTTCGCCAATTATATCAATTTAAAATAAAATTTGTTATAATCGCGCCTCATTAATTTAAGGAGAAATTTATGGCTTATTCAATGGGCGATCTAAAAAAAGGTCTAAAAATCGAGGTGGACGGAATTCCGTTTAAAATCATAGAATACCAACACGTAAAACCGGGCAAAGGACCTGCTTTCGTGCGCGTTAAAATAAAATCTTTCATTGATGGCAAGGTGCTTGAAAAGACCTTCCATGCGGGCGATAAATGCGAGGCGCCGAATCTTGAGGAAAAAGAGATGCAGTATCTCTACGACGACGGCGAGGCGTGTCAGTTCATGGATACCGATAGTTACGAACAGATCGCGATTAGCGACGAGGACGTGGGCGAGGCGAAAAAATGGATGCTAGATGGTATGATGGTAAATATAATGTTTTACAACGGCAAAGCGATCGGCGTGGATGTACCGCAGGTGGTGGAGCTTAAAATCGTAGAAACTGCGCCGAATTTCCGCGGCGATACTCAGGGCAGCAATAAAAAGCCCGCCACGCTTGAGACGGGCGCCGTGGTACAGATCCCATTTCACGTGCTCGAAGGCGAGGTCATCCGCGTAGATACCGTCCGCGGCGAGTATATCGAGCGCGCAAATAAATAATCCTCCCCCTGTTTTTGCGAAATTTTGATTTCGCAAAAATTCCTCTTTCTTTTAAAATTTATAAACTCCGAGCGATAAATTTAAACCGCGACCGTCACGTAAATTTTAATTAAAATGACTTTTTGGATTCGCCGAAATGCGGGATAAGTTAGTCTAAATTTTACGCAGCGCTGATTTTGGCAAAATTTAGGATGATTTTACGATTAAATTTACGGATATGAAATTTGAGTATAAAAAACGTCCGAAAGCAAATCTTACGACTCGCTTTCGGGCTTTGAGCTAGGCTGCAACTTTAATTAGATTTAAAATTTCACCTTCACTTGGAAAACGAGGCTTAGCAAAATCTTTATTGAAGAAAAGCTTTCTGCCGTCAACTTCTACTAGAAAGTCTCCGCTGCCACCAGGGACCAACTCGACAACTGCATCCTTATAGACGCTTGTTATTTCATCTCTCACACGGAGAGCTTGCGGTCTATAAGATCAAGAATTACAATAAGTAATTACAACCTTCATCTTTATTCCTTTCTAAAAAAAGTGCCACATTGTAGCCAAACTAGCTTAAATTTTAATATAAAGGCTCAATTTCGCGCGCCTCAGCATTTAAAAATTTATGAGCGAAATTTCGTCGTTTGCAAAGCTCTAAATTTCACTACTGCAAGCTTGAAGCTAGTCCTCAAATTTTAAAATTTTATCGTAGCAGAGATAAAAATCGCAGCCGTGCGCATGGAATTTCTTATCGCCGTGAAAGTGTCCGAAATACCACCGCGCAGGCCTTACGAGCTCAAAGATCCTCTCTAAATACTCAGACGTTTTATCGGGAGTACTTTTGCCGCACCAGAGGTATTCTTTTAAAAATTTCATCGCAAACCCCGGTGCCGTGTGGCTTAGCACCGCATCGATCCGCCCGCCCGCGGCGATGAAATCGCGCGCATTTCGCATCGCGTAGCTAAACTCCTCCTCGCTTGGAATCTCGCGCGCCCACCAGCTAAGCCCCGGTATCCGATGCGCCTTATCGACGCTAAGCGCGCCGCCGAAACACAAAAAATGTCGCCCCGCAATCTCGTAAATTTCGCCGCGTCGCAGCCAAAAAATATTCTCGCCGCCCACGCCTACGCTGCCGCCGAATTTCCGCTCGCGCGGCAGTTCGTCCAACATATCGAAATTTTCGTGGTTGCCGTCGATAAAAAGAAGTGTGGCGGGAAAATATCTTTCTATATTTTTGCGCGCCATAAACTCATCTATCCGCTCGCTCCAAAATAACCCGAAATCCCCGAGCACGATGACGAAATCATCGGTGCTAAGCCCGCTAGTAAAGGCTTTGTTCGTGATTTTGCCGATCTCGTTTATGCCGTGCGTATCACCGCAAAGATATATCATCTGTCTCTCCTTTTTTACTTTCTTAAATTTAACTCGCCGCGCTTTGTCGCAGCCCATGCGAATAGAATTTTAAGCGCTAAATTTACGCGGCACACGCGTCGCAAAAACCCGACTAGCGTTCCGATCCGCAACCACGCAAATTTAATCCAAATTAAAAGCGTAAATTTAGATGACGAAATTTTAAAAGCGCGGGCATCAAGCCTATTACCGAATAAATTTAAAGTCACGGCTTCCGATTTAAATTTCGTGGCGCAGATCTAAGCGGCGAAATCCGAATAGGCACAGCTTTGCTTACTGCCGCTAAATTTTAAATTTAGCGACCAACTTTGTAAATTTTACGGCGAGCCGCCTAAATTTAAAGATTAATTTTAAAGCCTGCCGCGCAATTTCGTCGCCAGCGCTGCGCCGATTTTTTCGTAGCCCTCTTTTTGCAAGTGGATTTCGTCAGGGCGGATCAGCCCACGCTCGCGCCAGCCGCGCCAGCCGCCATCCTCATCCATAAGACCGGCTATGTCGTAAAACATTGCCCCTTCGTCTCGCGCTAGATGTGCTAGTACCTCCGCAGCGCGTGAGGCGTTTGGCACTTTAGGGCTTCGCGGCGGCGCTACGAGCAAGATTTTTGCACCGGGAGCTGCGGAGCGAACGGAGCGAAGCAGCCCACGGACGCTTTGGTAGAATTTTTGCTCGTCAAATTTCGGATCCATCGCGTCGTTTGTGCCATAAGCGATAACTACGAGATTGTATCTAAGTCCCGAAAAATCCCTACCAAAGGCATCTGCGCCCCATTTTTCATAGAGGTTGCTAAACGCGCCGTTGCTCGCGCAAGAGTCTGCAAAGCGCGCGTTTTTACGGTAAATTTTATATCCTCCAAGCTCTGCTCCATCACGCAGCGATCGAATTTCGATAGGAAATCTAAGTCGCAGCTTAGAATACTCCCATTTCTGCGGCACTTCTTGCGAAATATACGCGCTTAGCCCACTTGCATCGCGCACGCGAAAAATCTCGCCGCCCTGATCCGATTTATGCAAAATTTCGACGTAAAAATCGCCGCTAAGCTGCTTTAGCTCCAGTCGCACATTAGCGCCTTTTTTGCCGGTAGCGATCACTCCGCATAGCGGGAAATCTGGGTCTTGCTCGGTGCGGGATGAGATTACATTAAAGCCGCTTTGCTTAAATTCTATATTTTCGCTTTTGTGATATTTAGGCATCATTGCAGGCACGAAGCCGACGCTGTTTTGCACGAAAAAGCCGTGCCTGAAAGCATCTATCAGCGCGTCGCTTCCTAAATGCGAATCGCCAAAAAATTTCACTCCAAAGCCCGCAGAGCTTTTTACATTTGCGGAATTTATGCCGCGGACGCCTGCGTTTGCCGCGCATCCGCCTAATAATGCGGCAAATAAAATTACCATAAACTTACTCAACTTCAATCCTTGATAAAATTTCTTTCGCTACCGCTTCGCAACCCTCTTTGCTCATATGAATGCCGTCGTCTTGGCGCACGCGCACGAGCTTGGAGCCGCTTTGCAGATAGGTTTTATAGACGCCTTTTTCGCACACCAGCGGGGTTGTTTGCATAAAATACCCGCCAAGCGCCATACTAGCGTCGGCATATATTTGATTTAGCAGCTGCGTTTTCTCCTCAAAATCCGGCTTTTGCATACACGGCATCGCTAGCCACAGCACTCCTGCACCGTGCGAGTGCGCCGTATCGTAGATCTCGCGCACCCTTGAGGCGTAAAACTCCCGCCAGCGCGGCGTTTTAATGCCATAAGTTTTGCCGCCCGCGCGGTACTCCCACACATCGTTAGCTCCTAGAAGCACGACTACGAGCTTAACGCCGCCATTCTCTCTAAGCGCGGTATCGAGCGTCTTTTGCCAGTCAAAGGATTTCTTACTCGCAAGCCCCGTAGATTGCTTGCTAAGATCAATCACCCTCAGGCTTCGCTTCGGGAAAAATTTCTTAGCGTTCATCCCCACGTATTGCATCAGGCTATCGCCCATAAAAAGCACCTCATCACCTGCATTTAAGCGGATTTTGCCATCGTCGCTAAGCAAAATTTTAGCATCAACCTCCACGGAGCTTTGCGTCGTTAAATTCTGCTCCAAAGCCTGCGGAGCGGGGAGTTGCGAAGCGTAATTTTCGCCGCTTTGCAAGGTTGCGCTTGCCATGACGGGATTTTGCGACGCAGAGGAGCTGTGCGGCACAGAGCTTGTTGTAGCCAGGCTTTGTGACACGGAATTTTGCGAAGTAGAATTTTGAGGGATGGAATTTTGTGCGTAAGGCTCCTGCGCCGAATCGCGCGTCTTTAAATGATGCGTAGAATTATTTAAAGCCGAATTCTTTGCAGCATGGGCTTGCGGCTTGCTATCTTGCGGTTTAACGCTTTGCGAAGCATCGTGATCCCCTGCTTTCGTGCTTTGCGAAGCTTGATTTTCCGCCATACGATCTTGCGCAGGTTTTTTAAAATTTTCGCCTCCGCCATGCGAACTCGCATCCTCATCCTTGCTAATATCCTCGCCTTTGATACGCTGCTCAAGCTTATCTGCGCCATTTGCAATCTTTTCGTAGATCTCTCCGCCTACGCGAAACGGCGAGCGGCGCAGCCATTCTTCCAGCCCAAAATCATCGTGAAATCGCTGCTCCAAATAATAAAGCAGCGAGCCTTGCATAAAAAATGCCGAGAAAAGCAGCGCAAAAATCAGAGTCGAAACAAACCTAAGCATCTAAAATCCTGCGTAGATGAAATTTGGAATTCCACTTGGCATCAACGCGAAAAGCAACGTGAAGATCACGCCGAGCGCGAGAGCTTTAGGCAAAAACGGCAGTTCGGCAAAAAGCGCGATCAAAGTATCTTTAAGAGCTGAGATTTTAGGATAAACAAAAATCCCTGCTAAAATCACCGCAAGCACCGCTAGCTCGCTAATATCTCCGAAAGCTCGTGCGCGGGTAAAAGCGCCCAAAATCGCCGCCGCATCTGGAAGGGAATTGGCGAAAAAAATCCAAGCGAAACTTACAAAAATATAGGTGCAAAATAGCGCCAAATGTGGATTTAGCGGCTTTACGCCCACTTTGGCAAGACATTTTAAAAATACAAGCGCCACTCCGTGCAAAAGCCCCCAAATCAAAAAATTTAATCCCGCGCCATGCCAGATACCAGATAGCGCAAACGCGATTAGCAAATTTACGCAGGTGCGCGTAAAACCCTTGCGCGAGCCGCCAAGTGGGATATAAATATAATCGCGTATAAACGTGGATAAGCTGATATGCCAGCGATCCCAAAACTCGCCTAGGCTCTTAGCCGCGTAGGGCATATTAAAATTCTGCGGCAGCTTAAAGCCCATCGCAAGCCCAAGCGCTCGTGCCATATCGATAAAGCCGCTAAAATTCGTATAAAGCACCACGCCGTAAAGCAGCAGTGCAGCTAGAATTTGCGCCGCGGAGGACTCAGGCTCGTCGCCGTAAACGCCTGAAATCACATCACTATAATACGCGCCCAAATAGCCGCTAATAAGTAGCAGCTTAACTAAGGCAAAAATTATAAGCACATAAATTTCATCGGCATTGCCAAAGTGCTTGAAGCGATCAAACTGTGGCAGCACTGGCTCTACGCCCTTAGCCGCGCTAGCGCGTCCGATAGGACCCATTACGACGCTAGGGAAAAACGCCAAAAAGCACGCCAAGCTCAAAAAGCCCTGCTCACAGCATTCGCGCCTATAAACCGAGACAAAATAGGTGATTGACATAAAAACATAATATGAAATTCCAAGCGGAAACGCCACGCTATCTACGGCACCTAGGTGCAGCGCGGCAAGCGCGGCATTGAAAAACTCCCTGACGTAGCCGTAATATTTAAAAAACGCGAGAAAAAATAAGCCGCCAGCAACCGCCGCAAGCATCACCGCACGCGCCTTCGCAGTGGGTAATGGGAGTTGCCTCGCTAACCCCGCTTTTTGCACCTGCTTTGCTATGCCAGCTTGTTTTGCTGCGCTCATCTGCTTGGCTGCCGCTTTACGCGAGAGCTTTTTCTTATGCGAAGACTGCTTTGCGGGCGGTATAGCTTTTGTGACTACGCGATTAGCGCGCGCGATACACACCCCTGCAAAATATACGAAAGCACTATAGGCTGCAAGCACTAGCGCAAAGCGCGGATTTATGGAGCACATAAAGCCGTAGCTTGCCAGCAGGATCAGAATTTTTTGCGCGAAAATGTGATTTTTGAGCGTCCAATAAACGATTAAAAACGCTAAAAAAACAAGGACAAACTCAGGCGAAAAAAATGTCATTCAATCTTTCCAATTTAAATTTTTAAAGCTCTTGCGGCTTTTAAACGCTTGCGGTGCGAAATTTATACGAAGCAAAAAAGCCAAAAACTTTTTTAATCGTTTGCAGCGCGAAATTTTATGCGCAGGCGCGGCATTACGCCATTAAATGCGCGAATAAATTTAACGTCCAAACCCTTAAATTTCACGGGCACCTTGCATGCGAGCCCTTGCCGCGTGAGCGAAATTCCGCCACAATGGTAAAATTTGAAACGCAAATGAGGGCTCGACGCATGAATAAAATTTTTAAATGCGCTGAGCGGTTTGCATCAAATTCTTACAAAACCTCGTAAACGCAGTCTCGCAGGTTCTACCCGCAGGATTTCAAAATAAGCGCCTTTTGAAATCATGTTATATAAATTAGACGCGCGCAATGCCGCTAAAATCCTACGAAATGAGATGAGCCACACTTCATCACAACCATGAGGGCTGAAATTCTACAAAGCAAAATTTTAAAAGCCAAAAATTTTGCAGCGATAATAGAATTCCGCCCGTTAAAATCTGCCGCGTGAAATTACTAAGTAAAATCTCACTTTAAGGCGTGATAGAAACCATCTAAAAGCTGCGCCTTATGAGCCAAAATCATAGCTTTTAATTTTTACCGCAAATTGCAGACCTGCGCCGCCATAAAGCCCCTTTTAAAATTTTGTATCAACGCAAACGCACCTTACGCTAGCCTCGCTCTTTCTTGCAAAAAACACAAGTTAAAATCAATGAGCTTTGCATCGTAAATTTTAGCTCTAGACTCGAATTTTAGCGCGACAACGCAACTTCAGACTCGCCAGGCAAAATTAGTCGTAAATTTCAATGCGGCTACATAGATTTTGACTTGGCTGAAATTTAACGTAGCAGAGCCGAATCTCGCTTCGCAATCCAGCCATTCTAACGAGATAATGTAAATTTTAATTTGTAATTTAAAATTTCTAGCGCAACGATACCGGCTTTGGCTCGCGTTTTGAAATTCTAATTTAGCGGCGCGAGTAGCTCATAAAACGCCGCGTAAAATTGCAAATTTCAGCGTTTTTTATTCGGCTAGCGAAGAGATCTGTGTGCGCAAGAACTGATTTGTGAAAATTTTAAAATTTTATCGCTTGCCCCAGCCCGCCTTCAGGGCAATCGCGATAAAATTTACGCTCTGCGTCTCAAGCAAGCGAGTAGTTGCGATGAAATTCCGAGCTAGCAATCGAGATAAAATTTTACGCCACATTTTCAAGAAATGCCCGTCTCTGTGCGTCTGTAAAAGCCGTAAAGCCTGCACTAAATTTCATATTGCTGCATTACTTAGCGGCTATCAAATATGCTTGCCAAGCAGACGCGTAGAAATCTCTCACCGTCCTTTCATGCTCGTTCGAAGTAAAATTTCGCACAAATATTTTAGTGGTCCATACTCGAAATAAACGTTCCACATAATTCTATCGCAAAACGGCTGCCGGGCGGAATTTTGCCCAGCAGCAAAGTCTTTTTCTTGCGCGAAATTTACCCCTCTGCGCGGATGATCCTAACCGCTTCGACCATATTTTTTAGGCTAGGGCGGACCTCCTCCCATTTACGGGTTTTTAGGCCACAGTCCGGATTGATCCACAGCTGCTCTTTAGGAAGCACCTCAAGCAGCGCGCGGATCTGGCTTACGAGCTCCTGCACACTAGGAATTCGCGGACTATGGATGTCGTAAACGCCCGGACCGACCTCTTGCTTATAGCCGACTGATTTGAAAACTCGAAGTAGCTCGTTGCCACTGCGAGCGGTCTCGATGCTTATGACGTCGGCATCCATCGCCTCTATCGTTTTGATTATGTCGTTAAACTCCGAATAGCACATATGTGTATGGATCTGCGTGTGAGCGCTTGCGGCGCTGACGGCGAGCTTAAAGGCGCTGACGGCAAATTTTTCATACGCAGGGATATTTTCCGCGCGTAGCGGATAGCCCTCTTTAAACGCAGCTTCGTCCACCTGAACGATCTTGATATCCGCGTCTTGCAGATCCGAAATTTCATCAAAAATCGCAAGTGCGAGCTGTTTTACTATCTGCTCGCGAGGCTTATCGTCGCGCACGAAGCTCCAGTTCATCATCGTAACAGGCCCCGTTAGCATGCCCTTCATAATCTTTTTAGTACGGCTTTGAGCGTATTTGATCCACTCCACGGTCATTGGTTTTGGGCGGCTCACGTCGCCGAAAAGTAGTGGCGGTTTCACGCAGCGGCTGCCGTAGCTCTGTACCCAGCCGTTGGCGCTAAACGCGTATCCGCTCATCTGCTCACCGAAATACTCGACCATATCGTTGCGCTCAGGCTCGCCGTGAACCAGCACGTCTAGACCAATCTCATCTTGAAATTTAACGCAGTCGTCGATGTAAGCTTTGATGTCACGCTCGTAGGCTTCGCGGCCAATTAAGCCCTTTTTATAGGCGTTGCGAACCTGGCGAAGCTCGGCAGTCTGCGGGAAGGAGCCGATCGTAGTGGTAGGCAAAATTCCATATCCGAGCTCTTTTTTTTGAACTTTGATGCGATCCTCGTAGCGATCGGTGCGCTCGAATTTATTTAAATTTGCGGCACGGCTTTGCACTCGCTCATCATGAATAAGCGGCGAGCTAGCGCGAGTTTTAGCGGATTTTTGATTTTCCTCGTAAGCCTTCATGCCGTGTTCGCACATCGGAATTTCAAAGAAAAGATGGGTTAAAATCGAAATTTCGCTTAGTTTTTCGACCGCGAAACTTAGCCAGGATCTGATCTCGGTGCTTAGCTTGTCCTCATATTTTAGCGTAAAAGGCACGTGCAAAAGTGAGCAGGAGGTGCCCACATAGATGCGCTCCTTAGGAACGTAGGCTTCGATGGCTCTAAGCTGAGCGAGCTTTTTGTCGATGTCGCTCTTCCAGATATTACGCCCGTCGATCACGCCCGCAAAAAGCACGGTCTTAGCGTCTTTTAAAGCTTGAAGCTCTTTTTTGATATTCTCTTTGCTTGCGTAAACAAAATCAAGCCCGATCGCCCAAACATCAGTCTTTACTATCTCGCGTACGGCCTCGGTCGCATGCTCGAAATAGGTCATAAAGATGATTTTTACGTTGCTTGCAGCCTTGCTTAGGCGCTGATAAATCGGTGCTATCTTTGACGCCAACTCAGCCGCGCGATCCGTCACGAAGATCGGCTCGTCGATCTGAACTATAACCTTGCTATCAAGCTCGCTAAGAAGCTTTAGCAGTTCCTCGTATTTCGTGGCAAGGGCATCTAAATGCGCGAGTGGATCGCTTTTATCACTTGATTTGCTAAGCGCAAGATAGGTGATAGGTCCGATTAAATTTATCTTTAGCGCGCAGGAATCCTTAAAATCGTTATTTTTCGCAGCTTTGTACTCGCTTAAAATTTTACTAGGATTTAGGCTAAATTCCGTATACGCAGAGATCTCTGGTACGATATAATGGTAGTTTGTGTTAAACCACTTCGTCATCTCCATCGCGACTGCGTCTTTGCTGCCGCGCGCCATCGCAAAGTACTGCTCATGTGCCGAAAGAGCCGCGAAGCGCTGCGGAATCACGCCGAAAAGCACACTGGTATCGAGCATCAGATCGTAGTATGAAAAGTCGTTTACGCTAATTAGGCCGCTCCAAGCATCCAGCTGATATTTGATGTGGCGATCTTTTAGCTCTGCGGCGACTCGCTCTAGCGCGTCATAATCGCACTTGCCCGCCCAATAGCTCTCCAAAGCCTTCTTTAACTCGCGCTGCTCTCCGATACGCGGAAAGCCCGTAACGTAACTCTTCATCTCTATCCTTTAAGTAAAATTTTGGTATGAAAATATTGATTTTATCTAAAATTTCTTTTGCCGTCATTAAAATTTTAATCTAATCTCGAAAATGAACGAAATTTTATCCAAAAGCGCAGGGGGTGGAATTTAGCCAATAAAATCTAAAATGAAATTTTTATCGACGAAATTCTGTAAGTTAAAATTTTAGGATTGAATTTAAAGGCGTTAAATTCATCATAATTTAAACCTCGTCGCAAGATTCTACTAAAACTTAGTAAAGCCTTGCGACGAAGCTAGCCTTACCTGACACACCGCAAAGCTACTGGCAATCAAGGCTATATGAAAGCAGTGCAATGCCTCAAATATGAAAATTCTTAAAATTTATAATTATATCCTGCGTAAACGCCGTATTTTTTACCGTCGTTATCTTCGATATAATCGCCGTCTTTGTACCACGCCTTGCTTGCTTTAAAGCCCATTTCAATCTCACTATTGGAGCCAAACTCATACGCAGTACCTATCTTGCCGCCCAAAATGAAGCCACCCAGCGTATCGTCTGCTCTAACCCAGCCGCCATTGCTATAGTCTATTTTAACTTCAGTATCTAGCACCGAAAGCCCAGCGTAAGCACCTAGGACGAGCTTAAATCTACTGAAAAGCTCCGGCGTAAAATCCGCACCGGCTACGAAATCGTGCGTGCTCCATTTAACCTTTCTTTTCGAATTGGCATTCGAGCTGGAATCCTCGCCCTTAAATCCGTAAAAATACCCGCCGTAGGCCCTAAACGTGCCGAAGTCATATCCGGCCTTAACGCCGACTTGCGGCTGTCCATCATCAAAACCTGCGGCTTGGTTTTTGAAATTGTATCCGCCTTCGCCGCCTATAAAAAGCCCCTCCGCCATCGCGCTTACTGCAGCTAAAGAACTAAGCAACAATGCTTTTGCAACTAAATTTCTCATCTTTACTCCTTTGGGTGAAATTTCATCTCAATGATAGCGACACGCTTCGAAACCTAGGCTAAATTTAAAGTAAATACATAACATTTACGATTTTTAGTGACAAAATTTTAAAGTATTTTTGTAATTTATTTATAGCCAGTATAAATTCTAAATCTCAGCATATAATTTACATTATAATTTTATCGCTTAGTAACATACGCTTTGTAAAAATTTACGCGGTATTCCTCTGAATATAAATTTATCTTAATAACTTGTAAATCCGCGCATAATTACTTAAATAAACGGGCTCAAACAGATCTTTATCATAGTTTTCCAGCACAAAAAGTTGGATGAAGGCTGACTCAAAGACCTTTTTATCTAAGATTAAAATTCTTTGATAATTTGGCAAAAAAATAACGTAAATATTTGACTTTGTATCTATTTGCTTAGATATTTTTTTCAGCTCTCCATTTACTTCGCCTACTTGATAGTATGAGTTAATGCTTAATTTTTCCCCATTATGAACGACATATTCTGGTTTGACGCTTGGTAATTCAACGCCTTCGCCTAAAATTATGCTTTTACCATCCTTACCTATTTGTATATCATAGCCAACATAAGCTAAAGGTTCTTTAAATTTCTCTCCGCTAGCTATATCTATAGAAGTAAATTTCCAAATGTTTGGTAATATATCTATCATTTTAGGCACGAAATAATAATATATATCCCTAGTTTTCTGTGGAAGCTTGAAATTCTTATCACTCAAAGAACTTAAGAATTTATTGATATCCGCTTCACCATAATCTTTTTGAATTTGATATAGATTTAGTTTAAATTTATCTTCCAGTTTAGGATCAAATTTTTTACCTTGCAACTTTTGTATATATTCGACATCAAGCCTTGCCATATTAGCAGAGCTTACCTCATCTTTATTAAAGGAAAACGCACTCATAAAAGTGTATTCTCCTGCCTGTCTACCTCCGGGATCAGCTACTACTTTTACATCGGAGTAATATCTGATTAAATATCCGTAATCCCACCACGATAGCACATAATCCTCCCTGCTAGCCTTATTTTTTAGCTCCGCAAGAGGCATTATGGAGTCTTTCGTAAGCGTAGGCGCAACTCGGAATTTATAAATAAAATCTATGCTAGGCATTAGCGCCAAACAGGTTAAAATAGCCAACAAAGTACTTCTAAGCCAGGTGCGTATTTCAAAGTAATTCAGCATGAAATATATAAAATAAGCAAATCCAAGCGCTATCATCGGTGTAGCGTACATTGTAAAGCGAGTTCCACCGAAAAGCGCTAAAACTCCAAGCGCTATCATCGGCAAGGTTAATATAAATGAACGGAATTTTATCAGCAGTAGAGCCAGCCCTCCTACGGCGCATATAAATATAAATAGATGCCCACTAGATTCAAGCACAAATTTTATGAAATTAGCGTTTTCTACCTCATTAACCGTACTTCTAACGCCATAAAAGTAGAAAATTTCCTCTTTGCTTACATCCTTTAAGATGTATGCTTTAAGCTGCACTGCTATGGGCGTAAGTCCGCCGAATATGACGAACATAATTACGGCGATCGTACCCAAAATCCGAAGAGCTTTTTTGCTTTTATGGCTTGGAATTTTAATCATTAAAAAATATAGCAATGCAATCAGTGAGATTTTGAACAATAAAATATAATTTACAATTATTGTCTCGCCTTCGTAATACGCGCCAAAATTTATAACTGCAACGACCATAAGAATAATCGCTTTGTAATTTTCCTCATTGTGTCTATTAAAAATCAAAGTATAGATTAAAAATATCACTATAATCGCCATATTTAGAGAATACGAGCTAGGATACCACCAATCATAAATCACCGTAAAAACGGCGGGCAAAGCAAAGCTACTCTGCCCACTTCGCCCTATGAGCCTAATCAAAGCCCATAGCGTTAGCAGCGGCAGAGTAACATTTAACATATCGCTATCGAAATACCCGCCCAAGGTCCTCATATAATATCCCGGTAATATGGTGGCAAGTAGCGCCGCGATGATGCCTGCGCCTAGGATCTTATACTCTCTTGCTATCAAAATAATCGGCACGGCCACCAGCGGCGCGAAAAACACGCTCATATAGATCGTAATGCTATTTAGGCTGACGGGTAAAATTTTGCTAATTAAAAATGCCAGAGTTGGGATCGACGCGCCGTACGGGCTAAGATCGCCAGGTTGATGAAAGCCCGCTATCATATCGCGCGCACCCTCGGCGTTTGCAAAGGCGTCGTTTGTAGTCATGATGAGCTCGCCGTCAAAAGAAAACTGCTCAATCCCGCTAGCCCAATATATCCAAAAAAACCTGCACGCCACGCCGAATATATAAACCAGCGTCATGATCAGAAAAATATCCATGCGCGAACATTCGCCGTTTGTAATTCTAAATTTTTGCATCTTTTTCCTTGATTTACCATTTGAAGTACCGAGCGGCAGGCAAAATTTGCCTCTACAAATTTTACTCGCTTTATCACGCCTGCGTTACGTCTTTAACGACATTGTTTAATTTGCGTTTATTATAGCAGAATTTATCGATATTAAAAGCAAAATTTTAAAAGCAACTCAAGTTAAGCCGTTTAGAATTTAAATTTGTGATATGCAATTTTGGCGACCATCAAAAAATACGATACGTAAAGATAGAGATTAAGATTTAAACTAAATATCCAATATAAGGCAGATACAAAACAACACCAAGCCAATAAACATGCGTATATCTAGCATATTATAAATTCCATCTTCTGGGTGCGGAATAAACAAATATAGGACAATAAACATAACGAACGCTTTTAAAAAAATATATAACAATGTTTTATTCATAGGCATATATTTAGCGATCTATGCTATGGCTAAATAGCAGAAACAACCGGTCGTTGCAAGAAACCTACGCCGAGCCGGTGGATTTTTATGGTTTAGACGAAATTCTCGCCTAATACGCGTCGCACATAAATTTACAGACGGTTTTCGTTCGCAGATTAAGCATGATCGAGCTTAGGCATCTGCCGTCCTTATTGCCGCTTAGCAGGCGCACGGCATCGCCCTCTTTCCACTGCGTGCTGTCGCCCTCGATCGTCCTGTAATGCGCGCCGTTAATGACAAGCGACTCGCCGCCCTTTAGCGTTTTATCGATCTTCAGGTCGCTTGCGATCTGGCTTAGATCGCCTTTTAGGGCATTTGCGATTAGTTTTTCCTCAGCCTGCTCATGCGTCTTCATCGAGCTTTTAGCAAAGTCCGGCACCTGCACAGTTTCGGTCTGAGCCGAAGCAAAAGCGGCTAGCACGCAAGCGGCGTAAATCAATTTCATATTTTCTCCTCGGTTTTTTCAAAATTGCGGCGATTATAGCAAAGTTTACTTAAAAATTTCGGTCTAAATTTAGCTAGAGTTTAAATTTAAGAAATCGCCCGTCTGTTTAAAACAGAGCCGAACGCGACGGCAAATTATAAAATTTCGCCACGATTTAAAATTTACTTATTAAAAGACGCCGCGAGCGCGCTTAGCCAAACAAACAGCGCTATGATCCAAGACATCACTCGCGGCGTACCCGCAGAAAACGCAGCCCTCATATTGCAACGTAAGAGCAAGCGAGCATCGAAATTTTTACTGGCAGAATTTACTCGTTATCAAATAGCGCGCCGAGACTTTGCATTACGGCAGCGACGGGCATCCAGACGGGGCTAAACATAGTTAAAACTGCGTCTTGCGTCTCACCGTTTTTACGCACGCTTTCCCCGCTCAGCCTGCCGCTATCAACAAATACTATCGCGTTTAAACTTAACGGCTTAGCAAGCGCATATTTTTTTATGATCCGATCGCGATCTTTTACGCGCGTAGGAACGCCTAAAATTTTGAAGCTAAATTGTAAAATTTCGCGATCTTTAAAGCCCGTAAAATTTGGATGCTTGTAAAGCACAAGCTGATCTGCTAGCGGCAGGCTCTCACGGTCAAGCCACAGCTCAAAAAGTAGCGCGCTTACGTGAGGTTCATTAAATGCATCCGTAGCGATCGAAATTCTATTTACCTCCACTGCGTGTGAATAGAGCGATTTTAGGTGCTTAAATTCCGCTTTCGTCGCGCGATAATCACTGCTAAATTCGTAGTCGTAAGCGTCACCGATCATTACCGTACGGTTTGCCTCTATTTGGATCGCGCGAATTTGCTCCTTGCCTTCAAGCTCTACGGGCGCGGTTTTACTAGTACAGCCCACAATGAGAAATGAAAATTCCACGCTAAAAATCAGCGCTTTTAAAATTCGTTTCATATCTACTCCGATAAAATTTTATGCGATTATAGCTAAATTTAAAGCAGCATTCGACGCACGGTATTGTCCCCGATTGAGACGAATTAAAATTTGAGGACGAGAGCGTATATGAAATACATGACTGAGCGAATTTAATTAGAATTTAAACGCAGCAGAATAAGGCGCAGTATTTTTTGCCTAGCTGAGATGAAATTTGATTTTTAAGCGGAGCGTATATTTGATACGTGAGCATTAAAAATCAAATTTCAACGAAGTATAAGTAGAAAAAGACAAGCCTAAATTTAGACTTCGTACCTCTCGCCGGGTTTCATTTCGATAATCTCCCACGGCAAGCCCTGCTTATTTAACTCGTCCATGAAAGGCTTGGCGTCGAAATTCTCCATATTAAAGACGCCCTTGCCGCTCCAAATGCCCTTTGCGACCATCATCGAGCCGATCATCGCTGGCACGCCTGTGGTGTAGCTAACAGCCTGCGCGCCCGTCTCGGCGTAGCAAGCCTCATGGTCGCAGACGTTGTAGATGTAGACTTGGCGCTCTTTGCCATCTTTTAGACCGCGGATTACGCAGCCGATGTTGGTCTTGCCCTTCGTGCGAGGACCAAGGCTTGCAGGATCAGGCAAAAGCGTCTTTAAAAATTGAATCGGCACGATCTTTACGCCGTTGTGCTCGACCTCATCGATGCGTAGCATACCGACATTTTCTAGGCATTTCATATGCGTGAGGTAGCTCTGCCCAAAGGTCATAAAAAAGCGGATTCTCTTCAGCCCTTTGATGTTTTTTACTAAGCTTTCTAGCTCCTCGTGATAGAGCAGGTAGCTATCTTTGACGCCGACTTTGGGGTAGCCCCATTTAAACATGATTTGCATCGGCTCGGTCTCTTTCCACTCGCCGCGCTCCCAGTAGCGGCCTTTTGCGCTTACTTCGCGCAGGTTGATTTCCGGGTTAAAATTCGTCGCAAACGGATATCCGTGATCGCCCGCGTTGCAGTCTAGGATGTCGATCTCGTGGATCTCGTCAAAGAGATTTTGCTGTGCGTAGGCGCAAAATACGTTTGTCACGCCCGGATCAAAGCCGCTTCCTAGCAGCGCCATCGTGTTTGCGGCTTTAAACTCGCCGTCCTTCGCCCACTGCAGCTTGTATTCAAATTTCGCGGTGTCGGGATGCTCGTAGTTTGCCGTGTCGATGTAAGGTATGCCGGCGCGAGAGCAAGCGTCCATGAGGGTTAGGTCTTGATACGGCAGCGCGACATTTAGCAGTAGCTCGGCGCCCGTTTTTTTGATTAAATTTACGACCGCGTCGGTGTCGTCCGCGTCAATCTGGGCGGTGCCAATTTGCACGCCTAGGCGGTCTTTGATAAACTTAGCGATCGCGTCGCATTTGCTTTTTGTGCGGCTTGCAAGAGTGATCTTGCTAAAAACGTCCGCGTTCATCGCGCATTTTACGGTCGCGACTTGGCTCACGCCGCCCGCGCCTATGATTAAGATATTTGACATTTAAGCTCCTTTAAATTTTAAATTTAGTTGCAATTTTAGCAAATTTAAGATGAATTTTAAGAGGCGGGGTGTAATTAATCATAGAGTTTGGCTATAGCTGACGCGGAGCGCAAGCTCGCTCTAACAAGAGCGCCGAAAGCGGCTAGCGCTAAAATTTACGCGGATAGCGGCATGCCGATTGACGGCGGCACGAGATTAAATTTACCACATTAAATTTACCGCCTTGCATCGCGCGATAAAATTTTAAGCTTTAAAAGGCTAGTTTAAATTTAACATCCTGCAGCGAAGCGCGGATAATTAAAATTTAAAGTTCATTCGCTTTGCCATAAAATTTATCGCGCTTATTTTCTAGGCGCACGGCAAAACCGCACACCGCGGCTAAATTTAACGCTTTAGCGAACAGCGGTTTAAAAAGTAGCAAGCGGGGCAAAATCCCGTGACGCCCACGATAAAGGGCACGAGTCCGACCAGCCCCCACCAGCTGCTAAACAACGGCTTTTGTGATCATTATCTCTAGTCCGATCAGCGCTCTTATTATCCTAGTTTTCCTGCTTAGCATTGCGTTTTCCTTTCTTTGTTTTTTACATTTTGCCCGTATTAATGCTTAAAATTTTTAAAGTAAGCAATGGCAGCAAACCACCACCTAGCGTATCATCTTTGAGCCCGCCCTCCTATATACGCGCCTTGGTTAAATTTAGCTTCGTTTAATTATCTTTTCTTTTGCATAAAAGTGCGATCCAACAAAATTTATGTGCCTAAGAAATAAAATTTTATGCGAGCTCGATTTAAAATTTTGATGAACGTAAAACAAGGCAAACTCGAATGCAGGCGGGCAGTAGGGTAAAATTTGCGTATCGAAGGATAAAAATTTACACACAGCTTTAAATTTGAAATCGCGATAAATTTTAACCGAGCGGAATTTTATCGTTGCAGAAACTTTGTCTAAATTTAGCTCGCCGCGTGTTTTAGGGGGTTTAAATTCAGACGCTGCAGCAAAGAAGCGTAGTGCGATATTTACGATCGAGGCGGCACCGATCTCGCGCCGTAGCGTTAAAATCAAATTTCGTAGCGATAAATTTTGCCGAAATTTTCATCCAGAGTGTAGCTAAACTCGCCGCCTGCGTAATAGATTGTCTCGCCGCTCTCCAGCTCGAAGCGTTGATACACGCGCAGCACGACCTCGTTTTCGCTGATGCCTTGGACGTGTATAAAAATATCGCTCTTTCTGCCCGCAGTCATCGCCATTTGGTAGAGCTGATTAAATAGCGCGTATTCCGGATCTTTCTCGGCATCCTCTTGGGATAAAAAGCCCTCCAGCACGCCCAGCATCTCGGCGCGAAATTCCGTCCTGGCGCGCGCATAAGCGTTTTGGATATTTTCGATCTGGTTGGTATCGAGTAAATTTAAAAGCGAATGTTTGCCCACGTAAAGCGTCGCGCTAGATGTGATTTTGCCGTCCTTGTCGGTCACTAGTCGCAGAGCTTTCTCTACGCGCCACAAGGCTTCTTTTAGCTCGAGCCCGCTTTCAATTTCAATTTTCATCATAGATCCTTTATCAAGAATGCGGAATTTTAGCGTTAAATTTTAAATTTTAAAGACAAACTTCGCGATCAGATACGCCATATACAGCATCAAAACTCCCACGAGCGCGTCGATTATGCGCCATGCTCTGCTGCTTGCAAAAAGCTTCGAAAGCGCCCCTGAACCGTAGCCCAAGCCGAAAAACCACGCAAACGATACAAACATAACTCCCGCGTAAAACCACGACTTTTGCGGATCCGCAATCGTAGCGCCCAGCGAGCCCACGACCACGACGGTGTCTAAATACACGTGCGGATTTAGAAGCGTCACCGCAAGGGCTTTGGCTACGACGGGCGCCAGCGGGCTATTTGCCGAGTTTTGGATCTTAGCAAAATGCGAGCCCTTGTAGGCGCTAAAAAACGAGCTTAGCGCGTAGCAGAGCAGAAATATGATCCCGCCTATGCCTAAAATTTGGGTAAGAAGCGAGCCTTGCTTAAGGGCGCCGCCGATTAAAAATATCCCTATGCCCGTAAATATGGCATCGCTTAGTGCGCAAACCATGCAAACCGCTGCGACGTGGTTTTTCGCAAGACCTTGGGAGATGACGAAGATGTTTTGCGCGCCGATCGCGACGATGAGCGAGAGCATCAGCGCGGCTCCTTGCAAGAAAATTCCGATCGGCAAGGAGTTCAAGGCCGCGCCTCTACTTATTTTTACTTTCGCAGGTGGAGTTTCGCATCGCGGTATCGGCGGTATCGGAGTCAGCTACCGCCGTACTTTCGGGCGCAGCGCCAGGCTCATTATCGCCCGCGGAAATTTTAGACGCGAAATCCTCGGCGCCTGTGAAATTTTCACCCGCAGCGGCATTATTTGAAGAAACTGCATTATTCGGCGCGGCGGAGCTTTGTTTGTTTAAATTTGAAGCGCCCTTCAAATTCTGCGCGCCGTTTGAATCAGCGGCGCCATTAGAATTTTGCGCGGCGAAATTCTGCGCGGCGCAGGAATTCTGTGCGTCTGAATTTTCACCTAAATTTTGTGTGTCGCAGAAACTTTGCGCATCGGAATTTTGCGTATCGGAATTTTCATCGCGGAGGTTTTTAGCTTTAAAATTTTTACCGCTACTCGCACTTTTTTTAGAACCCTTGCGAGTCTTTGGAGCGGTTTGCTCTTCCTCAGAGCTTTGCGAAAGACCCGCTTTTTCGCGCAAAATTCTGCTCAGCTCGTAGATCGAAATTTCAAACGAGCCCGGTAGCGTGGCCTCCGTGTCGCTGTAAAATCGCAAAAAATTAAAGCGGTCCTGCGCCTGCGGTGTTTTTTTGAATACAAAATTTAAAAGCTCCGTTTTGTTTCTGCCCGCGACGAAGGTTTTTGTGCCTAAATTTGCGATATCTTTATATTCAAAGCTCTCGGAATTTGCCCCGCGCACGATCGTAAAAGCATCCTCGCCGATCTGCAAATAATTTTTCGCGCCGAGTCTGAGCGCGCAAAAAAACGCGCAAAATGCCGCCACTACGGAAGCGAAAAGCGCCGCGCCGCCAAAGCCCGCGTGGTAGCAATATCCGCTAGCGAGCGCCAAAATCGCCGATCCCGCCAGCGTCATCGCTACGGGCTTTTTATTCTCTTTTACTATCATCTTCCCTGCTTAATCAGTTGTCTTATATATTCGTAAATTTTAAAATTTAGCGCATCCATTACCGAGTCTTTAGAGCCCGGATTTTTGATGCTTTGGTAGTTGAGATTAGTTACGTAATCCTTCCAGGCGCCCTTGTTTTTAACGCTTATGTAGAGGCTGATCTGCGAGTCGTAGAAGTAGTCTCTGTAATAATCGTCGTCGTCCCAAGGATCATAACCGAACGGCATCCCCCAGCCCACGCCCACGCCCGTATATCTATAATACCTGCCAAATCCCATTCCGAAGCTAAATCTCGGATTATCCCACGATCTGCGCGAAAAATCCGCCTTGCGGAAGTAGTTGAGATTGCCGCCGATTTGGACGTTCGCCGCGCTTTTATTAACGACCTTAAATCCGTCTGTGCGCAGATGCTGGATCACTACTTGGGTTAAATTCGAATCCGTCGTAGAGGTATTGGTAAAATTTACGCTTATGAGCTTATCTTGCGGAAATTCCATAATGTGAAGCGGCTCGGAAGTGCGCACGATACCGCTATTTACGGGAACGTTTTTAGAGCAACCCGTAAAAATCAAAAACGCCGAAATGACCAAAAAAAGTGAAATTTTATTTTTCAAGACGGATCCTTTCGCTTAAGATTTCAAATCCTAAATTTGAGTGATTGTAGCATAAATTTAAAATTTTAATGTCAGCAAGAGAGGATTTTTTGAAATAACTTAGCGGCAAATAGGCAAGAGCGAAATTTTTAAATAAAATTTCACGCCGAGCGACCGCTAAATTTAAAGCCGTCGCTCGGTTGAAATTTCTGCGAAAAGAGGCGGAATTTTAAACCAGAGCGTTTAAAATTCCATAATCTTATAGGCTCACACCGCGCGTAAGCACGCGCTTGCGATAAACCTCCGAAACTCTGCTCGCGTCGCCCACGATTAAGGCATTGGTCGAGCAGATCGCCGCACACATCGGAACCTTGCCCTCTGCGATACGGTTTTGACCATATTTATGTAGCTCTTCGTGCGAAAACGTAGGCTCCGGTCCACCCGCGCACATAGTGCACTTGTCCATCGCGCCTTTGATACCGAAAGCTCCGTCTCTAGGGAATTGCGGAGCACCGAACGGACACGCATAGAGACAGTATCCACAGCCGATACATTTATCTTTGTCGTGTAAAACGACGCCGTCGGTTCTGATATAGAAGCATTGAACCGGGCAAACCTGCGCACAAGGTGCGTCGGTGCAGTGTTGGCAAGCGATAGAGCTTGAAACCTCCTGCCCCTCGATGCCCTCGTTTAAAGTGATGACCTTGCGTCTATTGATCTGCACGGGAACCTCGTGCGCCGAGCTGCAGGCTACCTGGCAACCATAGCAAGCGATGCAACGCTCGACATCGACGTAAAATTTTAATCTTGCCGGCATTTTATCTCCTTATGCTCTTTCTAGTCTGCAAAGACCGGCGTTGAATTCCGAAATTTGCGTATTTATGTCAAAGCCGTAGTTGGTAATCGTATTTGAGCTCTCGCCTCTAATATATGGCTTAGTGCCCTCAGGGTAACGCTCGCTTAGATCCTCGCCCTGGAAAATTCCCGCGAAGTTATACGGCATAACAATACGATCAGGCGTTACGGCGTGCGAATAGATGCACTTGACTTTGATCTTCGTGCCTTGCGGCGAATGAATCCACATCATCTCGCCATCTTTGATACCTTTATCAGCGGCAAGCTTAGGATTTACGTGTGCAAACATCTCCGGAGTAATCGCCGAAAGATACTTGCTCGTGCGCTCGATCATGCCTGCACCGCTTAAATTTACAAGCCTTAGCGAGCTTACGATCGTAGGGAAGTCCTTGCTCCAATCCTGCTTTTTCTGCTCGGAGATAAATCTCGTAAAGACGCGGAAATTTCGTTTTTGATCCGCAAAGGTCGGATATTTCTCCACCAAATCCCATCTCGGCGAGTGGATCGGTTCGCGATGCTTTGGAATTTGATCCGCAAACTGCCAAACCTTCGCTCTTGCTCTTGCATTTCCGCAAGGACAAATTCCAAACTCGCGACATTTTTTAGCGATAATGCCACTATAATCGGTGCTCCACGTAGGTCCCATCTTGGCTTTTTCATCCTCGCTTAGCGTAATGCCTAAAACCTGCTCGATATTTGCCTTAGTAATCTCTGCATGACCGCCCGAAATTTTTGATCCCGGAAGTGTAATACTCTCGTCGGCTAGCTGCGAAACGCCGTCGTGCTCTAAGCCAAAGCGGTTTCTAAATCCCATACCGCCGTCGGCATAAGGCTTAGTTACGTCGTAAAGAATCGGCGTGCCCGGGTGTTGCGTATCCCAGCAAGGCCATGGAAGGCCGTAGTATTCGCCCTCGACCTCGCCGCCTATGCCGCGCAGGGTATCGGGATCAAATAGATGCCAGTTTTTCTGCTGTCTGCGAAATCTAGCTGCGGTGCGTCCGTTATTTCCAATACTTTGAGTATTGCGTGCAATCTCATCGGTAGCGTCGTCAGGCCAAACAAAATCGTCTTTAACCTGCTTAAGCTCGCCATCAACGATGCCCATCTTCATGCCGCGAACATATTCGTCGTAAAAGCCGAATTTTTTCGCGAATAGAAACATTACCTCTTGATCTTCTTTGCTCTCAAATAGAGGCTTAACGATCTGAGTTCTCCACTGACCGCTACGGTTTGTAGCGCTTAGATGACCTTCGCTCTCGAACTGCGTAGCTACCGGCAAGACGTAAATTCCGTCCGGTCTATCGTTTAGGATCGCCACTTCGTTTAAGAACGGCTCGGCGACTACCAGCATATCGATCTTGCCTAACGCTTCTTGAGTCTCGCGAACATGAGCCATAGATGTAATTCCGGTACCTTGCACCCAAAGAACGCGGACG
>NZ_CALKTL010000078.1 GCF_937997405.1 uncultured Campylobacter sp.
TTGTAAAGTGAGTTTAAATTTGTAAATTTAATAAATTCGGTATCAAACGATACTGACGAGATTTGAATTTTGCATTAAAGCATCATTGCGAAACGGAGAAACCGTTTATTAAAGCAAATTTGCAAATTCAAAACGCCTCATTGCTGGATTGTTTCGACCATTTCGTGGTCTCGCAATGACAAGGTTGTGGGCATTGTGGAAATTTAAATAAATTCTTGCAATGAGAGAAATTTTTTAAAAGGGATTAAAATGAGAGATTATGATAAAGCTCCGCTCATCATTAAAAATAACTTTATAATGATAATGTATGGTTTTACATTTTTGCTTGTATGTAACACTATAATGATTTATATTGTATTTTTTACTGGTGTTGTCGATTGGAATAGTGGCGAGTTTTTTAAAATTTTAAAAAATGAAATGAGAAATCCAAGATTTAGCTCTGTAGTTGTAGCATTTCCAATAGTCAATATTTGGGCTTTTATTGATTTTATTAGAAAATTTAGAAAACCCGAAAAAGTATATTTATATAATGATAAAATTTATTGGGATAAACGAGATACGACGGTAGCAAAACAAAATATTGTTTGGGTTAAAAAAAGTATTTATCCTATGATTGGTAAGATACCAGATAACTCGGTTCAAAAAATTTTTGCACCATTTGGTTTTGTTATTGCGGGATTTTTTTTGATTTTATCAAATTTGTTTGCTTGTTTAGTAAAATTATTTGCCTTGTTAATTAACAAAGATTATAAATTTATATTCTTTTGCACCATAGTTTTTTATGACAATCAAAAAAATGCCGTAAATATCTATTTGATGACAAAGCAAGACTATAAACTAGTAAATGAATATTTACTACAAAATTTTAATTTACAAATCGAAAATTTAGATAAAAACTACGAATTCTATAAATAGGAGAAAAAATCATGCCAGAAGATAACAATACTTCTAACAATTCAAATCAAGACATTGCTTGGTATGTCAAGCCTACTTCGGATACAATCGATTTCATAAAAGGAATTCCTGTAAATGTTTTAGCCGATCCTGATAATGTTAAGGTTTTTGATAACTATGTAAAAATCAAATCAGGTGGGCTAAATATGGTTATTCCTATCGTTGATGCGGCTGCTGGGAAAAAAGAGTGGGACGAAGCTATCGCAAGGGGAGCCGGTGATGTGGTGCAAGACTTGGCTGTTAGTGCTTTGGCTTCTAGTGCGTATGTCGCTTTCTTTGGTTCAAATCCTGTCGGCTGGGGTGCAGTCGGTGTTGGTGCAGTAGTATTAGGTGTTACTTGGATAACTTCCGCAAACGATATGAGCTTTGGTGCTTTTTTGGAACAAGAATTAATCAATATTAAAAATGACAATAAATTCGATGGTATTGTTTTAGATAACAAAGTTACAAAACCAAGAGAATTTAGTATCAAAGATTATATAACAAGCGAAGAATTTTCTTTCGACAAATCAGCCCATACAGCCACTATAAACACAATAAACGAGTTAGACAAAGCAGAAAAAAGACTGCTATATTCTTTGGGTTTAACTGAGGGCTAATTCAGATCAAACAGATCCAAATATCAAATTTGCAAATTTAAATTTACTAATTGTGTGAATTTGTAAAGTGAGTTTAAATTTGTAAATTTAATAAATTCAGTATCAAACGATACTGACCAAGATTGAATGTACAATGAAATTTTATAAAAAGGGTTGATTTGGAAAACGATATAAAACAACGAGCCGAGCAGTTAAGAAAAAACGCAGAAGCAAAAATACAACAAGCTCAAATCAAAGAGCAAAAATATCAACAATGGCTTGAAAATCAAAAACAAAATAATCCGAATTTTAGGGATTATGATGAAAATCCGCTTATCATACAAAGCTATGAAGAGTTTTTCGTTTTAACATTGCTTAGTTCATCTTTTATTTCTTGCCTAATACTTTTTGGATTATTAGAAAATTTATGGGATTATGGAACTATTGAAGATAAAGTATTTTTTTGGTTTAGTTTAATCCCTATAACTTACATTGTTATTGTCGCAATTTTTCAAAAATTCAAATTTAAAAATCATAAAATAAAATTCACAAATCGCTATATAGAATTTTATGATTATGGAAAATTAAAAAGACAATGTAAAATATTAGAGGACGAATTAGCTAGAACATTTTTTGCTAATTCCTGTGTTAAAACAGAGAAATTTCATATACTGGTATATTTTATAATAATACTTTCACTAATTATCGATGGTGGTAAGTTATTATTACCCTTGATTTTATTTTATTTTGTAAATTTAACATTCAAATTTATTTTTTACTTATTCAGAAATAAAAATTTGAAAGGTTTTACAGCCTTACCTTTTATAAGAATATCAAATGAAGTTTTTACGGTATCTATGTATGCTACACCAGTTTCAGGTAGATATTTTATGATTTATTTATATAACGATGAAATTTATAAAGAAGTCAAAAAATATTTTTTGCAACAAGGTATAAACATAGATAATTTACCGAAAAGGTATTCAATTTTTTAGTAACAAAATTTAATAAAACCAAAAAATAAGGAAAATTTTAATAGATGGTGCGACCGACGAGACTTGAACTCGTACACCTTGCGGCACTACCCCCTCAAGATAGCGTGTCTACCAATTCCACCACGGTCGCATAAATTTTTAAAGCTTAATCTCAAGCCTTGAATTATATAATTTTAAAGCCCGATTTCTCGGGCTTGGGATTATTTTGCAGCAGCCGTAAGACCTTCTGTTACGAAAGGGTTAGCAAAAAGCAAGATGAAGGCAATAACTAGCGCATAGATAACCTGCGCTTCGATCATCGCAAGCGAAATATACATCGTAGTCGATAGTTTGCTAGCTACGCTCGGGTTTCTAGCAATACCGGTAATTGTCGCGTTAGCGGCATTTCCCATACCCATAGCGCCACCGAAGGCAGCCAATCCTAAAACGATACCGACCGTGATCGCAGAATAAGAAACGATCTGAGTGTAAGCACTTAGCTGCTCGCTAGCAAAAGCCGCGCCGCAAAGCGCAAATAACAATACAAGAACTTTTTTCATAAAAGTCTCCATAAATAAATTTTAAAACGAGTTTCGGATCAATACCCCTACTCCACCGTTTCAAGAGCAAAATATTATTAAAATTTTGCTTTTGATTTGTTTAATTTGGCGGAATTTGCGCTAAATTTAACAAATCCCGCCGAGCACGCCGACATCTTAGCGCTTAGCGTCCAGATATGTATTTAGCGCCGCAACGTAGGCCTTCGCAGACGCCAGCATCGTATCTACGTCAAGCCCTCTGCCGATGATGGCGCCCTCGTCCGCAAATTCCACCTTGACGGTTACTTTCGCCAGTGCGTCTTTACCCTGTGAGACCGCCTTTACTTGATAATCCTTCAGGCTGCCGCTGATACCGCTGATACGATCTATCGCCTTAAATATCGCATCCACGCCGCCGTTTCCAAGCGCACTATCGCTTAAAATTTCATCCTTATACCTTAGCGTAAGCGCGGTGCTAGCGTGTCCTTTGTTGCAGCTATTGGAGCTTAAAACTAGCACTTCGTAGGTCTTCTCAGCCCCCACGAACTCGTCGTTTACGAGCTCTCTAATATCCTCGTCGAAAACGTCCTTTTTGCTATCGGCGAGCGCTTTAAATTTATTAAACGCGATCTCGATCTGCTCGTTACTAAGCTCATAGCCCAAAGATACCAGCTTGTCTTTAAAGGCGTGACGGCCGCTGTGCTTGCCCAGCACGAGCGAGTTTTTATCAAGCCCGATATCTTCGGCGCGCATTATCTCGTAGGTTTCTTTGTGCTTTAGCACGCCGTCTTGGTGGATACCGCTTTCATGCGCGAAGGCGTTTTTGCCGACGATCGCTTTATTAGGCTGCGGCTCGATGCCGGTAATGCTCGCAACCAAGCGGCTGGATGGATAAATTTCTTTCAAATTTATATCGGTATAAAGCGGCGCAAATTTATCTGTGCGCGTCTTGATCGCCATTACGATCTCCTCTAGCGCCGCGTTGCCCGCGCGCTCGCCGATACCGTTTATCGTGCACTCGACCTGTCTGGCTCCTGCCAAGATGGCAGCCAAGGAATTTACGGTAGCCATTCCCAAGTCGTTGTGGTTGTGCACCGAAACTACGGCGCGCTCGCCGATAAGCTTAATGAGCTCGCCTATGCGCGCAGTGATCTCATCCGGATAGAGATAGCCCACCGTATCGGGGATATTTATGGTGGAGGCTCCGGCGCTTATCGCGGCGTCGCAGATCTCTTTTAAAAAACCCATATCGCTTCTGCACGCATCCTCGCAACTAAACTCCACGTCATCGCATAGGCTTTTGGCGTATTGCACAGACTCTACGGCGCGCTTTATGACCTCTTGCGGCTGCATTTTAAGTTTAAATTCCATATGGATGGGGCTTGTGGCGATGAAGGTGTGGATGCGCCCGAGCTTCGCGCCCTTTATCGCTTCGCCTGCGGCCTTGATGTCTTTTTCTAAAGCGCGCGCAAGCGAACAGACGCGAGCCTTGCTAACGGCGCCGGCGATCTTTTCTATCGCGTCAAAATCCCCGGGGCTCGCCGCTGCAAAACCCGCCTCGATAACATCTACGCCCAGCTTTTCAAGCTGCAACGCAAGATGGATCTTCTCATCCGTATTCATCGACGCTCCGGGGCTTTGCTCGCCGTCACGAAGCGTAGTATCGAAGATTATGATTTTATTTTTGTCCATTACAAATCCTTTCAAAGCGTTAAAATTTGGCGAAATTATAGCCGCGCAAACTTAAAAACAATCGCGGCGATAAACATATCTGAGATTACTTCGCCGTTTCCTCGGGTTTGTCTTTTTTATGAAATTTAGCCGCGCTTAAATTTAAAGCTCCGCGAACTAAACCGTAAACTATATAAACCAAAGTGAGCACCGCCGGGAATTCCAGCCTGAAAAGATATAAAAGCGAGAAAAACACGACGATTAGAAGCACTAAAATTTTAATCGCATTGGGACGTTTTAGGCTGATCTTTTTAAAGCTCGGAAAGCGGATGTTGCTTACCATCAAAAACGATAACGCCGCCATTGCGATGATCAAAAATACTCCAAATCCTTTGGAGAGCTCATATTTTAGATAAATTCCGATCCAAAACGCCATCGTAATCGCAGCCGTAGGGATTGGCAGCCCGATAAAAACGCTAGGCTCGTAGGTGCCCGTGGTGACGTTGAATCGCGCCAGCCTGATCGCGCCGAAGACCACGTAAAGCGCGGCTACGAGCGAGCCTACCTTACCGTAATCGTGCCCGACCGCGCAATAAAACAGCAGCGCCGGCGCAACGCCGAAAGCCACGATATCCGCAAGGCTGTCAAATTCCACGCCGAATTTCGACGTCGCATGCGTTAGCCTAGCCACGCGGCCGTCAAGCCCATCGCAGATCAAGGATAAAATGATATAAAAGATCGCGGCGCTGAAGTTGCCTTTGATCGTAGAAATTATGCTGATAACCGCCAAAAATGCACTTGCCGCCGTGAAAAAATTCGGCAATATGTAGATTAGTTTTCCCTTTTCCTCTTCCATCTCTTACTCTTTAAAATTTTATTTTTACACCGCTTTTCATTCGGTGCCGTGGATCGCGCGTAAAGCATTTTAGCGCGACCTTCTTAAAATTTAGCCCTAAGTTCTTGCTCTGCGCGAGGCTTTAAATTTAAGCCTCGCTCTTTGCGCTTTCGATATCGTCGTTAGCGCCTAAATTTCGCACCAGCCGGGTAGGCATGCCGTTATCTTTTTCAAATTTAGAGATGATCTCCACGATCTGTTCGCCCGAGACCGTCTCCTTCTCATACAGCGCCTTTACCATCTCCTCAATCGCCGGAGCGTAGGTCCTTAGAGTCTCTTTTACCGCCGCGTAGCGCTCATCCAGCGTCTTGCGGACATATTCGTCGATCTTAACCGCCGTTACCTCGCTGTAATCCTTGATGCTCTGTCCGCCGTTTAGGAAGGAATACTGCTGCTTTTCTAGCACCGCAAGCCCGAGTGCATCGGTCATTCCGACCTGAGTAGCCATAAATTTAAGCATATCGGTAGCGCGCTGTAGATCGTTGCCCGCGCCGTCGGTGATCTCACCTAAAAACACGTCCTCCGCCGCGCGCCCCGCCAAAAACGTATCGATCTCGGCAAAAATTTCATGGCGCTGATGCAGATATCTATTTTCAAACGGCGAATTTAGCGTGTATCCCGCGG
Source organism: uncultured Campylobacter sp. (assembly GCF_937997405.1). Classification (GTDB taxonomy): domain Bacteria; phylum Campylobacterota; class Campylobacteria; order Campylobacterales; family Campylobacteraceae; genus Campylobacter_B. The sequence goes on from NZ_CALKTL010000078.1 coordinate 6,236, forward strand.
CGCTCAATCCGCGCGGTACGATAGTTACTTTAGATACGGGCATCGCTCCTTTAGTAAGCTCGGCGATGAGCGCATGGCCGCTTTCGTGATAGGCGACGATTCGCTTTTCGATCGGGCTTACGCGGCGCGATTTTTTAGCCAGTCCGATACCGACGCGTTCGATCGCTTCGAGCAGGTCTTTTTGCTCAACCTCCGCCTTTGCCTCGCGACCCGCTAAAAGCGCGGCTTCGTTGATGATGTTTGCAAGATCAGCTCCCGCAAAGCCCACGGTAAGGCGCGCGATCTCTTCGATATCGATGTCGCGGGCAAATTTAACGTCGCGCATATGCACCTTTAAAATCGCCATTCTGCCGTCAAAATCGGGTCTATCGACCAGAACCTGCCTATCGAATCTGCCCGGACGCAGAAGCGCCGCATCCAGCGTCTCCGGGCGGTTGGTAGCCGCAAGGACGATTACCGGGCTTGATTCCGAGCCGAAGCCGTCCATCTCGGCAAGTAGCTGATTTAGCGTCTGTTCGCGCTCGTCGTTACCGCCGCCGATGCCGCCTGCGGTTCTGCTTTTGCCGATCGCGTCGATCTCGTCGATAAAAACGATTGCCGGAGCCTGCTTTTTAGCGTTATCGAATAGATCGCGCACCCTGCTGGCGCCCACGCCTACGAACATCTCGATGAAGCTGGAGCCCGATACCGAAAAAAACGGCACATCCGCTTCGCCCGCGACCGCTTTGGCTAGCAGCGTCTTACCCGTGCCGGGAGGGCCCACTAAAAGCACGCCTTTTGGAATTTTAGCCCCGAGGCTGATATATCGCTCGGGGTTTTTTAAGAAATCTACGATCTCCTTAACTTCCTCTTTCGCCTCTTCGACGCCCGCTACATCACTAAATTTAACCTTTGGCTTTTCGGCGCTTACCAGGTTTTTAGAGCTTCCGATGCCGAGCACGCCGCCGCCCATATTGCGCTGCATGCGATTGGCTAAAAACATCCAAATTCCAAAGAAAATCACGAGCGGCAAGACCCAGCTAAAAAGCAGATCGGTTAAAAAGTTGCTCTCGTTATACGCGCCGTATGGAATTTTGCGCGATTCTAAAATTTGAACTAGCTCGGGATCATCCACGCGCTTGGCGGTGTAGATTACGTTGCCGACTTGCGCTTTAATCGTGGAGCTTCCGATGGAAACCATGCTTACTTGGGAGTTTTTGATCTGCGATTTTAGCTCGGAGTAAGTTACGTTTCTGCTCTCGCCTGAAACGGAGCCCAGCACTCCACCGCTATCAAATCCACCACTTGGGGATATCGCTTTAAACACGACTATCAAAATAAGCGCAAAAATTATAAAAACGCCGATCGGATTTTTATTGAAAAAATTGTTTCCACCGCCGTTTTGAGGGGGTTGATTGTTTTGGTTGTTGTTCATATTTTCCTTTCATAAACGAAGCTAAGCCATTCGTTTTGCTTTTTCATCTGCACGAAATTTAAATCCGAAAAAGCTTGCTCGATCCTATCTTTATATTTTTCTAAAATCCCCGACAGTACGAGCTTGCCGCCCGGTTTCAGCGCTTTTTTCAGATCCGCGCTTAGGATCAAAATCACGTCGGCGATTATATTTGCGACGATTAGATCAAACTGCGGCTGCGCGGCCGCGCTTGAGCTTTGCTCGTTTAAGCTTGAAACACTGCCGAGCCAAATTTTATCGATCTGCACGCCGTTTTTCTCGGCGTTTTGCTGCGTAGCCGTCACCGCCTGCTCGTCGGTATCACAGGCGCTTACCTTTGCGCCCAGTTTTTTCATCGCGATACTTAAAATTCCGCTGCCGCAGCCCACGTCAAGCGCGCTCATGCCCGCGCAAGTAAGCTCGCTAAGCAGCGCCAGACACATATTGGTGCTTTCGTGATGGCCTGAACCGAACGCCAGCGCAGGATCGATCAGCAGATCGATTAGCGCGGGATTTTGCGATCTTTCGCACCAGCTCGGACGGACGTAAAATTTACCGACCGCCACGGGCGCGACGCCTTTTCTATACTGCTCGATCCAATCGATATTAGGCTTTTTTGAAATTTCGATCTGCAGATCGGCGTCTAAATTGAGAGATCGCGCGAGCCCCTTTTTAAACTCCTCAAACGCAAATTTTAAATTTTGCAGATCCTCTTCGTCGCGGATTATGAAGCGATCGCCATCCTCCTCGACGCAGGTAACGCCGAGCTCGAACGCAAAGCTCTTGAAAAGCTCGCTTGCATTCGCGCTTTTTACGATCATCTCATAAAAAAAATCTTTCATCGCCTCACATCGCCTTTAAATTTTAAAATTTGCATATTACTGAAATTTAGTTCAAACTTTGCTTACGCTCGGACGTTTTTATAGAGTCTCAAACGCCTTTTTAAGATCGAGCGTGCCCTCGTAATACGCCTTGCCGACGATGACGCCTGCTATGAGCTCTGCGTTTTTAAGTGCGATTATGTCGTTTATATCTTTAACGCCGCCGCTTGCGATAGTGTCGATACCACTAGCTTTCGCGATAGAGCGGCTAAATTCTACGTTTACGCCGCTTAGCATACCGTCGCGCGATATGTCGGTGCAGATGATCGCGCAAACGCCCGCGTCCGCGTAGTCTCGCGCCAGATCGGTCGCTTTTACGCGGCTTAGCTCCGCCCAGCCCTCGGTCGCTACGAGCCCCTCTTTTGCGTCTATGCCCACGACGATGCGGTAAAGCTTCGCCATTTGCTTTACGAAATCCGGGTTTTTTAGCGCCGCCGAGCCCAGGATAAATCTATCGACGCCTAAGTTCAAATACTCCTTTATGCGCGCTTCGTCGCGGATACCGCCGCCCACTTCTACGCGCAGACTCGTACTTTTTACGATCCGCTCGATCGCTTTGAAATTTACCGCCTCGCCCGCAAACGCGCCGTCGAGATCAACTAAATGCAGCCACTTAGCGCCGAGATCTTCAAATTTTTTGGCTAGCTCGCAGGGGTCTTTGGAATAAATTTTTGCGCTTTGCATCTCGCCCTTGCTAAGGCGCACGGCGTATCCTTGTTTCAAATCGATCGCAGGGAAAATTTCCATCACAGCTCCGTAAAATTTTTAATGATTTTTATGCCCGCATCGTGGCTTTTTTCGGGATGCGGCTGAAAGGCGAATACGTTTTCGCGCCAGATCGCGCTTGCAAACTCATAGCCGTAAAACGTGCTCGCAAGCGTGATCTCGCGCGCGCAAAGGACGTGGTAGGAGTGCACGAAATACAGATACTCAAACTCGCCCAAGCCCGCATTTATCGGCGAGTGCTTGATAAAATGCGCGCTGTTCCAGCCGACGTGCGGGATCTTTAGGTTTTCGGCGCAGGCAAAATTTTGCCCGCAGCGCTCGCCAGATTCCGCCCCCCGAATATTAAATTTCGTTTTGTCAAATTTCACGACGCGACCGGGCAAAATTCCAAGCCCGCTGCGTGCGCCGAATTCCTCGCTTTGCTCAAACAGAAGCTGCATCCCCAGGCAGATGCCTAAAAAATATCTGCCGCTTGCGACGAACTCTTTAATCGCGTCATCCATACCGCTTGCGCGAAGCTTATCCATCGCCTCGCCGAATGCGCCCACGCCCGGAAGCAGGGCTTTATCGCAGCTCAAAAGCTTCTCAGGGCTGCGCGCGAGGCAAAATTTAGCGCCGCAGAAGCTAAGCGCGTTCATCACGCTTTGGATATTGCCCGCGCCGTAATCTACGATACCGATCAAGCAGGCTCCTTCGCACCGTTCAATCGATGCGAAAACTCAGGCACGATACGCTTTAGCTTATCCGCGACCTGCGCGTCCTCGCACTCGCTAAGCTCCTCGATCTGCGAGCTTAGCTCTTGCAGGTCGTATTTTGCGGAGTGGGTTACGAAGATGGATTGATACTTCGTGCTCTTGTCGTTTTCGTCGATCAGAAGCTCCTCGTAAAGCTTCTCGCCGGGGCGCAGACCTACAAATTTAATACCCAGCTCCTCCTTGCCGGCAAGTTGCAGCATTCGCTTGGCAAGATCGGCGATCTTTACGGGCTCGCCCATATCCAGCACGAAAAGCTCGCCGCCCTGCGCGATGGAGGCGGCTTGAAGCACGAGCTGGCACGCCTCGCTAACGAGCATAAAATATCTCGTAATCTCGGGGTGCGTAACGGTAAGCGGCTCGTTCGCTTCTATCTGGCGTTTAAATTTAGGGATGACGCTACCGCTTGAGCCGAGCACGTTTCCGAAGCGCACGGCGACGATCTGCGTATCGCTTGCCGCGTCGTTGGAATTTAGCGCGTAAAGCTCGCAGATACGCTTCGTCGTGCCCATAATGTTCGTCGGTCGCACCGCCTTATCGGTCGAGATCAAAACGACCTTTTTCGCGCCATATTTTTTGGATAGATCGATTACGTTTTTCGTGCCAACGACATTGTTCTTGACCGCTAGATGCGGGTTAAACTCGCATAGCGGCACGTGCTTATACGCCGCTGCGTGCACGACTACCTCGGGACGAAATTCTGCAAAAACCTCCTCCAGCTCATGGCGATAAACGACGTTTATCATCTTTAGCTCGTTGCGCGCGTCCGCGCCCGTAGCTTCGTTAATCGAGTAGAGGTTAAACTCGCTGTGTTCGACCATGATAAGACGCTTTGCGCCGAATTTCAAGCATTGCTTACAAATTTCGCTTCCTATCGTGCCGCCCGCGCCCGTTACCAGCACGATCTTGTCTTTGATAAAATTTTCGATCGCCTTGGTGTCGAGGTCTTTTGGCTTGCGAGCGAGCAGATCCTCGATCGATACGTCGCGGATCTTTTTGCTCTCATCCTCCAAAAGCGAAAAGAGCTTAATATCCTTTAGCCCGTACGCAAAAAGCTCGTCGTAAAGCTGCTTTAGCTCGTCCGGATACAGCGCCAGCGCGATGATTGCGGTTTTGGCGCCGCTATCTTTGATCATCTGCGGAATTTCGCCCTTGGCTCTGACGACATAATTTTCGCAATACGTTCCCACAAGCTCAGGCCGCCCGTCCACGACGCCTACGGGATAGTAGTTGATATATTTTTGCCGCATACCTTTTAGGACGTGAAAGGTCTTGCTTGTAGCGCCCACGACGATGCAGGGCTCGTTATTCGTGATGTTTTTCTTCTCGCTTAGAAACATCCTCTTTGAAATTCTAATCCCACCGATTAAAATAAACGAGATCGCCGCATCAATGATGATGACCGAGCGCGGGAACGGGTTAAAAATTTTACTCGCTAGAAAAAACAGGATCAAAAAGGTAAGCGCTGCCATAACGTGCGCATAAAAGAGCTTCCTCGCTTCGTATAGCCCGAAAAATCTCCACGGAACTAAATAGATCCGCAAAAACCAAAAATAGAAAATTTTAATCGCAGTAAGGCTCGAGGCGCTAAGCAGCGCGCCTTTATAAAATTCGTTCGGTATATCTCCGCTAAATCGCAGCAAAAACGCGATATAAACGGAGAGGATCGAGATAAAAATATCTCCTAGCAAAAAAAACGCGAAGCGGCTAAATTTAGTGGGTTTTAACAGCATCAAATGTTTTCTTTTACGATTTTTACGACGCGTTCGATCGTCTCGTCGCTCATATCGGTGCCGCTAGGAAGGCAGATGCCGCGACTGAACATATCCTCGCTCGTGCCGTCAACTACGCTAAGCGCGCCTGCGAAGATGCTTTGCAGATGCATCGGCTTCCAAAGCGGACGAGATTCGATATCGGCTTTATTTAGCGCATCGATTACCTTTAGATGAGCGTCTTTTTTCTTAAATAATAGCGTTGTAAGCCATCTATTGCCCTCGCCGCCTTCTACTTCGGGCATAAACTCTACGTCGGTGCCTCTAAACAGATCCTCGTAAATTTTAAAAATTTCGCGTTTTCTCTTTACGCGCTGCGGCAAGACCTCCATCTGACCTACGCCGATAGCGCCTAAGACGTTGCTTAAGCGGTAGTTATAGCCGTAGTCCTTGTGCTCGTAGTGAAGCAGCGGCTCGCGCGCCTGGGTGCTTAAAAATCTAGCCTTAGCCACTAGCTCCTCATCGTCTGAGATCAGCATGCCGCCGCCTGAAGTAGTGATGATTTTATTGCCATTAAAGCTTAGCGCGCCGCATTTTCCGATACCGCCTAATGCTTTACCCTTATAAAATCCGCCCAGCGCCTCTGCGGCATCCTCGATAACATCAATGCCTTCGTTCGCGCAAATTTCGCATATTTCATCCATCTTCGCAGCCTGTCCGTAAAGATGCGTAACGACGAGCACATTTGGCTTTTTCGGCGATTTTTTGATCGCTTCTTTAAGCAGCTTCGGGCTTAAATTCCAACTCTCGTCGCTGTCTATCAGCACCGGCACGCAGCGCTCGTAAAATATCGGATTTAGCGACGCCATGAAGGTAAACGTGGAGCCAAGCACCACGTCGCCGTCCTTTACGCCGCTGCAGCGAAGCGCTAGATGAAGCGCCGCCGTGCCTGCGTTTAGTGCCAGTGCAGCGCGCGTGCCAGTATAGGACTTCACTGCGTCCTCAAAGCGATTAACGTATTCGCCCAAAGGCGCGATATAGTTACTCTCAAATACCTTTTTTATATACTCAAGCTCATCGCCACCCATATTCGGCGGGCTCAAAAATACTCTTGCCATCTCTATCCTTCCTTGATCTTTAAATTTAACCTCGCGCGTCGCAAGGCTAAATTTAGCTTTCGGCATAAAATTTAAATGCTCGGATTTTATCACTTTTAATGCTATAAATTTTAAATTCAGCCATTTTTTTTAATCACGCGAGCAGGCACGCCTACGGCTACGCTGTCGCTAGCTATGTCGCGCACCACTACAGCGCCCGCGCCGATTATGCAGCACTGCCCGATACTTAGCCTCTGAATGACGCTGGCACCGATTCCAATGTGCGAAAACGCCCCCACTTTCACGCCGCCCGCAAGCGCTGCGTTTGGGCTAACGTGCGCAAACTCGCCGATCTCGCACTCATGCTCGATTACGACGCCAGAATTGATTATTGCGCCGCGACCGATTTTAGCTCGCGCGTTTATCACGGCGCCTGGCATTACGACCGTGCCCTCACCGATAGCAGCGCTTGGGCTTACGATGGCGCTTTGATGAATTAGCGTCGCTATCTCAAAACCTGCGCGCGCTACCTTCTCTTGGATCTTTGCGCGGGTTTTATTATCGCCGATTGCGATTATTACGGGATGTTTCGGCAGATCCTCGCTAAATTTCAGCCCCGCGGCATCGTCTAAAAAAATGACCTCGCTAAATTTAGCCCCGCGTGCGGCTAGCGCGACGTCCGCGACCACCAGCCCGTGTCCGCTCGCGCCGTAAACGTAAATTTTAGTTGTGCCCATTAAATTTCTCCGTCGTAGCCATGCCCTCTTTATTCACGCCCTCTTTCGCAAGCACTTTTTTAATCGTTAAAAGCGCGATCTTAAGATCGAGCGCGAAGCTTAAATTCTGCGCGTAATACGTGTCGAACTCAAATTTTTTCTCCCAGCTGATCGCGTTGCGACCGTTTACCTGCGCAAGCCCCGTGATGCCCGGGCGCACGCTGTGCCTAAGGCGCTGCTGCGGCGAATAAAGCGGCAAGTATTCGATTAGCAGCGGTCGCGGCCCGATGAAGCTCATATCGCCCTTTAGCACGTTGAAAAGCTGCGGCAGCTCATCCAGGCTTAGCGCGCGGATCTTTTTACCGTAATCGTTCAGCCGCTCTTCGTCGGGTAGAAGCTCGCCGTCTGCGCCGCGCTCGTCGCTCATCGTTTTAAATTTGTAAATTTTAAAAATTTGCTCATCAAACCCCGGGCGAGATTGCGTAAAAATCGTGCTTTTGCTAATGTGCTTGCGGATCAAAAACCACGTAAGCGCCATCACGGGCGAAACCAAAATAATCAAAATCAAAGCCGCCGTAAAATCAAGCGCGCGCTTTAAAAAACACCTATACATCGATAAATTTCCTATAAACCTCTAAATATTTTTCCGTGACAATTTTTTCGTCGTAATTTGCAAGCACCATCTCGCGCCCGTTTTGCCCGAGCCTCTCGCAAAGCGCAGCATCGTCCAATAAAATTTCGATCTTTCGCGCAAGATCATTCGCGTCGCGAGTGCGGCAGATTAGACCGTTGACGCCATCCTGCACGGCTTCGAGGCAGCCGCTGCAGTCGCTTACCACGCAAGCTCGCGCCATGCTCATCGCCTCTAAAACCGTGCGCGGAAAGCCCTCCTTGTAGCTAGGAAGTGCTAGCAGGTAACTAGCCTTCAAAAGCTCTGGCACATCATTTCTGGCACCCAGATAATGCACCGCACCGCTTCGCAAAAACGCAGGATCAGCGGTACTTTTATTGCCCGCAAAGCCCTCGCCTACGAAGACAAATTTCGCATCCGATCGATCTTTTAAAATTTCTGCTGCTTCATAGAATTCTCTCACGCCCTTATGCCACATCGCGCGAGCTATCATCAGTACGATCTTTTTGCCGTGCAAATCCTCGCCCAGATCCGCTGCATTAACGATTTTGGGGTTGAATCTTTCAGCATTTACGCCTACACTTTTAATCCTTATGACCTTTTGCTTCGCAATAAGCCCGCGAGATAGCATATAATCGGGATCGGCATCGTTTACAAATACGCAAGCATCCGCCTGCGAAAATGAAAATTTATAAAGCTTCTCCAAAACCGCTCGCACAAGCCTTGTTTTAATATCTTCGTCGATATAAAAGCTGCCTAGCCCCTCGACTAAGTTTATCACATATTTTATACCCGCCTCTCGAGCCGCCAGCGTACCAAACACGTTTGATTTGTGCGCAGCTGTTTGCAGCAGGTCCAAATTTAGCCTCTTTAACTCGCGCGCAAGGGCTTTGGTGTTGCTAAATACGGTAAGCGGATTCAGGCTCGCTCGATCAAGATCGTAAGTTATGGCATTAAAATCGCGCGCTAAATCCTGCGTATAAGCACCTCGAGGAGCGATTGCAAAAACCTCGTGTCCGCGCTCTTTTAAAGCCTGCATTATCGGGCGACGAAAGAAATGTAAGCTCATATCGGCATGGCTTAAAAACCCTATGCGAGCCATATGCTGCATTCCTTGCTTGGCGTTGCGAGATTAAATTTCATAAATTTCTCCTTAGCTTGCGGCAAAATTTTATCTAGCGCTTTAATTTATAAACTTTCACGGCAGGGCTTAAGATCACAGGCTCGAATAGCTCGGGCCTATATCTTTCAAATACAAAAAGCTGAATGTAGCTTGAGTTTAGCATCGTCTTATCTAGCAGCAAAAATCGCCCGTAATCGCGCATGAAAATCACGTAAAATTGCGCGCTGCTGTCCATATTAAACTCTTTTACCGAAAGCTTGCCGTTCGCGTCGTAGCTCGTTTCGTAAAAGGTATTGATCGCGAATTTTCTGCCGCTATATTCTAAATTTAAAAGGCTAGACGAGATAGAAAAGCCGTTGTCCATATGCACGCCGCTTTGATCCTGAACGAACCTATCGCTCGTTATGAAAAACAGCTCACTTAGCTGCTTGCCGTCGGTGATGTCGATGTTTGAAAACTGCGTGACGACGGGAAAGATATTCATCATACGATCGGGCAAGATGTAATAGATGTCACGCGTAGGCTTCGGCGGCTTAAAATCAGCCAGTCCCAAGCTTAAGATAAAATCATTGACGTCGGTCGCGTTGTAATCTTTTAAAATTTGCTTTAGCTTGTTTGGAATTTTTTCGCTATATCCGCGCTCGGTATATTCGACATCCAGGCGCGCCATATTTGCAGAGCTCATCTGATCTTTAAAAAGCGCGAAGCTAACGGGGAAATTATCGTTGCCGAGATGTTTGCCGCCGTCGATAAGGGTCTTTACGTCGCTGTAATAGCGTATGCCGTATCCATAGTCCCACCACGAAAGCGCGTAATCCTCGCGCTTCGCTTTATCTTTAAGCTCATCGAGCACCCGCACTTCGCTTTGATAAAAGACCGTATCGACCTTGTACGAGACGATGTGCTGCCATGCGGGGTAAATGGCAAGCGCCGTTAAAATAAGCAGTATCGCGCGTGCAGCGATCTTTGGCAGATCCAAGCGCTTTACGCAAAAATACAAAATATATCCGAAGCTCAGTCCCATCACACCCACGGCATAGATCGTAAATCTGAGGCCTGCTTTGTTCGCCGCAAAGCCCAAAAGCAAAAGCGGGATCGAGAGCAAAAATTCCTTATGCCTAAAGCAAAGCAGCAAATATCCGATTGCCGCGATCACGAAAACCGCGACGTGCGAGCTGATGCGCTCCATAAAGATCTTAGGCGGCACGATGCCTGATTCTTGGATCGTTTGATTGACGTTGAAAAAATGAAATGCCGTATCGGCGTTGTCCGCAAAGGAACGGAAGATATAAAATTTCGCCTGAAAGATGATCGGGCTAAGACCTCCGTTTGCGACGAAAAAGACTACGGCAAGCGCGCCGATAATCGCTAAAATTTTAAAATTTAATAGCTTTCCTCTAAACGCAAAGAGCCAAAATAGCGCAAGCGAGATTAAAATTTTTACCGCAATCGGCGTGGAGCACAAAGCGATCAAAAAGATGATCATCGCTTCGTAATTTACCGCACTTTTTCGCTTAAAAATCAGCGTGTAGGCGAAAAACATGGCGAACATCATGGAATTTAGCGAGAAGCTTGAGGGATACCACCACATATAAAATATCGTAAACGCACCCAGCCAAAACAGCGTGCTGCGCGAACCGCGCGTGCAGATACGGATGAGCGCCCACAAAATACACATCGCAAGCACGATATTTAGCATATCGGTGTCGTAATACCCCGCCATCGTGCGGTTGTAGTAGCTATTCGCCACGCTCGCGACAAGCGCGCCGATGAAGCCCGCGCGCATGCAGCGAAACTCACTTGAGATAAGCAATATCGGCACTACGATGAGCGAGCTAAACAAAGCCGGCAGATAAACGAAGATCGTCTCGATTTTAAAGGGCAAAATTTCAGCCAAAAACGCCGTCACGATCGAAAGCGGCGCGCTAAAATAACTAAGATCGTTGGGCTGATGAAAGCCGGCGAGTCGGTCGCGCGCGCCCTCTGCAAAGGCGTAGCCGTCGTTGGTGTTTATCATCAGCTCGCCATCCCAAAAAAAGTAGTTCGGAAATCCGCTCGCCCAGTGCACCCACCACATGCGAAACGCCACGCTAAAGGCAAACGCAAACAAAATCATCAGCAAAATATGCTTTGAAAACTCATAATTTTTTATGAAGCCAAAAATTCTGCGCCTAGCAGGAAGCGCGCCAGCTGCCTGATTTTTAGAATTTTGGGAATTTTCTGCTGTAGAGTTTTTAGAATTATCAGAATTTATGCCGTTTGTAGAATTTAAAGCGCTTGCGGAATTCGCATTTTTAAATTTAGCCAAATTAGCGGCTTTTGCGGAATTTTTATTTGTAGAGTTCGCAGTGCCAGCGGAATTTTTATTTGTAGAATTTTTGCTCGTGGAATTTGCAGCGCCCTTTAAATTTGAGTTTGTAGAATTTGCGCCTGCGGAATTTTCAGAATTTACCGAGGTGGAATTTGGTCCGCTTGATTTTTTAGTCTTTTTGGATTTTTTTTGTGCTCGCATTTTTGCAGAAACAGCGCGCGTTTGATCGTCGCTTAAATTTTTAACGCCGGCGTGCGCGGAATTTTTATCGCTCTGAGGCGCGGTATCCTCGCTACCCTTAAGCTCGGAATTTTCGCCGCTAAAATTCTCTCCGCCGCTTGCGGAATACTCTGCGTCAAAATTTCCCTCACTAGCAAAATTTTCGCTTAAGGCAGCTTTGTCGGCACCCATTGATTGCGCGCCTTTTTGATCGTCCGATCCTTCGTCGATCTCTCTGACGCTAAAAGCCTTTTTTTCTTCACCCACGCCTATTTTCCTTCGTCGATTTGTTCTATTTTTGCGATCAGCTCGCTTGCTATCCGTTTTTTATCGAAAAACGAGGCTCTAATTTTAGCCTTTTTCTCATAAAATTTTACATAATTTTCATCATCCAGCGCTTTTTGCATCGCCGCTTGAGTGCTTTCTAGATCGTTCACGCCCACCAGTACGCCCCATTCACTCTGCCCCAAAAGCTCGCGCGCGCCGCTTTGATGATCGCTTGAAATCACGAGTTTGCCGCACGCAAGAGCTTCAATAAGCGCGTTTGAAAACCCCTCAAAAAGGCTTACGAAGACAAACGCATAGCATCTGGCCATATATTTATACGGGTTTGCGTCAAAGCCTAAAAGCTTCACGCGGCCGCCCAAGCCGAGCTCCTCTATCAGAGCCTCAAGCTCGGCTCGCAGCACGCCGTCGCCTAAGATCAGCAGGTCTTTGTCGTTATTTTTTAAATTCGCATACGCGCGGATCAAAAGCGCGTGGTTTTTGCCTGCATCGAGCCTGCCGACGCTTAGGAAAAACGGCCGCTCCTGCGCAACCTGCTCCTCTGCCTTGCGCCCGATCTCATCTAGATCGATCGCGTTATACAGCACGCTCATCTTGCGCTCGTCAATTCCAAAATTATCCGCCAGATCGCGCAGATTGCCGAGCGAATTCGGAAAGATAAAATCAGCCTTTGGGTAGAGCTTGCGCAGCAAAAATTTTGAAATTTTAGATTTGAAGCTCGGCTCTTTATACAGCACCGACGGCGTCGAGCATTCGTTAAAAATCATCGCTCCGCCCAATCCGTAAACTCGCGCCAGCGCCGCCACGTAACAAGGACGGTTCATCCAAACGAAGTGGATGTCGATACCTAGGCGCTCGCATAGCTTTTTGTAGCGCAGCGCCAAAAACGGCAGCTTTGCGAGCTTCAGCAGCCCGTTTTCAAAAGGGGCTGATTTTTCGATGAAATGGATCTGCACGCCGCTTGGAATTTCATAAAAAATCCTCTCGTTCATCAGCACCAGATGCACCTCGTAGCGTGCCGTAAGCTCGCCTAAGAGGTTGCTTACGACGCGCTCGGCGCCGCCGCCGCCCATCGAATATATAAAAACGCTTAATTTCTTCATCCGTTTACCTTTTAAATTTCTGCCGCGCTATAAATTTAAGCTTTGCTCGCGCCTTTTTATGCGAGCATGCGCCGCGCAATCTGTTTAAATTTAGCGCGTTTTGCGCTGTTCTAAGCGGCTAAATTTCATCGCGCGATGCGGCAAATTTAAACGCGCCGCTCCGCTTGGGCGCAAGAACCTATCTTAGCACACCGAAGTTTAAATTTAATCCCTGCGCGCTGCTAGGGCATCGATAAGCGGCTACTATTTGCGTGCGAATCGATCTATCAAGCCCTGCCAAAGCTCGACTATGCGCTCCTGCGAAAAATCGTCTAAATTTTCATTTGCATTTTGCACGAGAGCATCTCGCAGCGCCTCATCACGCATTAAATTTTCAAGCTTTCTCGCAAGCCCATTCGCATCGCCGCATTTAAACAAAATGCCGCTAAAGCCGTCCTTTATGAGCTCTTTTGCGCCCGCCGTGTCGCTGCTAAGCCGTGCGCAACCGTAAAACGCAGACTCGATCAACACGTTTGAAAGCCCTTCATTAAGCGAGCTTAGCACAAAAATTTTAGCTTCTTTATACAGCTCGCTCACGTCCTGCTTGTGCCCTAAAAATCGCACTTCAAGCCCGAGCCGCGCCACGAGCTCGCGCAAGCTTTCGCGCAGCGAGCCGTCGCCCGCGATTAAAATTTCCCACTTCGCAAGCAGGCTTTTATCGATCCTGCTTAGCGCGTCGAAGTAAATTTCATACCCCTTGACGGGCTCAAGCCTGCCGACGCTTAAGATCACGTTTCGCTTGGCGCTTTTAGCGCCATCAACCTCGCCGAAAAAGGGGTTGTGCACGATAAAGCAGTTTTTGACAAATCGCGAATAGTACTCAAAGTCCGAGCGCGTAAGCACCGTAAGTGCGTCTGCTTTTTTGTAGCACAGATCGCGCACGCGGCTAAAAAGCCCGCTTGGCAGATAATCGTGCGCGTTGTGCTCGGTCGCGATGAGCGGGATGCCTAGCCCGAAGCTTGCGATCACGCACGCTACGTTCGTCCAGTCCATAAAGCTGATGATGACGCTTGGGCGCTCGCGCTTGAAGCACTCGCGCAAAATTCTGTATTTATCGAACCTGCCGCCATTTTTATAAACATCCAGATGCAAAAATTTTATCTTTTCGCTAAATTTATACCTGCCCTCGTCGTTTTCCAAAATCGCGATCGTAACGTCGTTTGCGCGCGCAAAATGGTTCGCCAAAACCTGCAGCACGCGCTCGGCGCCGCCGTTTCTAAGAGCCGCAATGACGAATAAAATTTTCATCTAAACGCCTTGTAAATTTTATAAAATAGCCGCAAAAGCGCGGGGCTAGCGTAAAACAAGACCATCATCAGTGTCTGCGTGCGACTTGCATGCGCCGCGAAAAATCCAAAATCCAGCCGCTCGCGCACCAAAGCGTGCAGTGAGCGGATCTGCTGCGCAGCTTCTGCGGCGTTTAAAGGCGAGCGGGGATCTGCGGTCTTTCTTTGCGACGCAGAATTTTGCTTAGAATTCCGCATATAATTTTGCCCGACGGAATTTTTAACTGCAGATTTTTTATTGCATGCGCAAGATAAACTATCAGCGCCATGCAAATCCGCTTCGTTTGCCAAGCTGTACGTATTAGCCTCGGAAGGAGAAGTTGCATCTCCATCCAAGCCCGCAGGATCAAAGCTCGATTTGATAATTAAAAACGCCGTATTCAGCGCGGATTCGCAGCGAGTGAAATTAGCCTCACGCGCCAAGCTTGGATAATTCGCAGCGATCGCCTCAGTATAGCGGCGCACCGCAGCGATGACCGCCAGATGCCTGCGAGCGAATGAGTTTACAGTCGAGCCCGCCCTTACGCGATAAAAATATAAAATTTCATCCGTGCACGCCGTAATAGAAGCGTTAAAAATATCAAAAAATATCGCCACATCCTCATAGATCTGCCCCGTAGGAAAGCGCAAAGCAGTGAAAATTTCGCGAGCAAACAGCGCGCGCCAAACCGCGGTGCTAAAATACGGATCCTGCGTGCAACTGCGTCTAAAAAGCTCTTGCGGCGATATTTTGTATTCGCCTGCGTTGGCATTCGAATTTGCAGCTTCTCCTGGATCGCTAATCTCTTTAGAATTTTGATTTTCTTTAGAATTTAAAGCCGCCTTGAAATTATTGATTTCGCTCTCGTCGCTAAATGCCGCGTAGCCGCACATAGCGATTTTAGTGCAAAATTTCTGCGTCAGGCGAAAAAGCGTCTCAATCAAATCAAGGCTTATCAAATCGTCGCTATCTACGAAGCTGATAAACTCCCCGTGAGCGACATCTAAAGCGGCGTTTCGTGCACTAGCCTGCCCGCCGTTTGGTTTATGCAGCACACACACACGGGGATCGCGCGCGGCGTATTCGTCGCAAATCGCCTCGCTGCCATCATTTGAGCCATCATCTACGAGCAAAATTTCTAAGTTCGTATAGGTCTGAGCCGTGATGCGCTCCACGCAAGCGCGCAGGAATTCTTTGACATTATAAACGGGAATGATGACCGAGATTAGGGGATTTTCGCTCATTATTCCTCCCTGTGTATCGTAGCGGCTATGAAATCCAGCCAGCGTCGCCCGATCGTTTCAATTTTAAAGCTCTCCTCGCGCTTGGAGGCGTTTTGCACGAGCCGCTCGCGTAGCTTCTCGTCGCTCATTAGAATTTCAAGCTTTTTTGCGATACTCGCGCTATCGCCTACAGGGCACAAAAACCCATCTACGCCGTCGCTTATAAGCTCGCTAGGACCTGCGATGCAATCTGTAGAAATTCTAGCGGTACCAAAAAATATACTCTCCATCAAAATATTGCAAAAGCCCTCCATCTTGGAGGTTACAACTACGATTTTAGCGCGTTCATATAAGCTTTCGATATCGCGTACAAAGCCGATGAACTGCACATTTAAGCGCAGCTTCGCAGCTAGACTCTCAAGGCTCTTTCGCTCCTCTCCGTCGCCTGCGATCACCACCTTCCACTCTTTTAAAAGATTGAAATCTACAAGCGCAAGTGCCTTAAGAAGGACATCAAAGCCCTTATAGACATTGAGTCGGCCGGCTGCTAGGATGATATTTTCTTTAGGAGGACGGGCGTCTTTAGCATGGCTGATCTCAAACATAGGATTAGGCATAATCACGCGATTTTGCACATATGTGTAATGATCCAGATCAAATTTACTAAGCACGCTAAGAGCTGCAGCTCGCGGATAAAAGATCCGCTTTAGCGCGCGCCAGATCGGACTTTTTAAAAAGCGATGATTGGTGTGTTCGGAGACGATGATTTTCTGCCCAACTCCAAGATTTGCGATAAGCGTAAGGACATTGGTATTATCTAAAAACGAGATTACGACGTCAAATTTACGACTTTTTAGCAGCCTGTGCAAGGCTAAAATTTTATCGTAGCGCTTTTTTATATTGCCAAATACTCCCAAATCGCCCACTCCTAAATCCAAGCTAATAAGCTCGATCTTAGGATCCAGCGCGTAAAATGGCTCATCTGCGTCAAATTTTATCACGCAGACTTCATTCTCACGGCAGAAAAAATTTGCCAGCACGCTTAGCACGCGCTCGGCACCGCCCTTGCCTAAAGCAGAAATTACCATAGCTATTTTCATTTTATGAGCCTAAACTTGTTTTTAAAAATTTCATCGAGTCCTCTCTTTTACGGCGCAACGCCTCATTTACGCCATCCCAATCGATAGTAGCGTTAAAGCGCGCGTCTTTGGGATCTTGCAAAGCTCTATCCTCAAGCCCGAATAAGCCCAAAAGAGAGCTAAAGCGCGACGCGCCGCGACTAGCGTTAACAAGCACAAAAAACGGCTTATTAAAGATTATAGAAAATACGCAGCCGTGAAATGAGTCGGTTAGCACGAACTCCGCACTCGCAATAGCGCTTAGCCATGCTTTTATGCCGATGCGGTTGCCGCGGTCGTTCACCTCATCTATCTCTAGTCCGCTTTGCTTCTTTAGTAGCTCTATCGCCGCTTCTGAGCGAGGCGATGGATCTAGGATATAGGCAAAGCCCTTGCGCTGCGGCACATGGCTTAAAAATTTATCATAAATCTCTTTGTTAGCCAAAAGTGTAGGATCTAGCACCCAGTGCGCATCTACACCAAAGCATTCGCGCGCAAGCTTTACGCCGTCGCGCTCGCGCACCGAAATAGCTTTAAATTTAGCTAAATTTGCAACGTGAGCTTTTAAATCTGCGGGATTTTTCAGCCCACAGAGCCTATCTCCACCAAAGCTTGCAGCATAGGCGATCCGCATGCAGTTAGCCGGCAAAAATCCAAGGCTAAAGCAATCTGCAAAATCCGCAAAATAGCTAGGACGAAAAACCTGATCGCTTCCTAAAATCACCGCTTCAAAGCGTTCTTTCTCGCACAGCGCCTTTAAATCCGCAGGCATGCAAACAGGCGCGGTTAAAGGGATATTTTCAGCCACAAACTCGCTAGTATCGCGCTCGTAAGAGGGATTAAATTTCGCGCCGCAAAGCTCCTTTTTTAGCGCGCGCGCCACTAAAAATTTAATATATGCAATCGATAGTTTACTTCTTTGCAGGCGCAAGTTTATGAGACGTGGCTTGTGCCCTAGCCCCATTAGCACGCGGCTTAGCGCATAAGCTTGTAAAATTCCGCCGTAATTATTTACTAGCGGCAGGGTAAAAATCCCGATCTTCATGCAAACTTCCTATAAATTTTATATGCCACGATCTTTGGTAGCGCCAAAAGCGCTAGCACTTTATTCGCAGCGGCAATTTTTTTAAGCCTAGCAGAGATGAAATCATCACAATCAAAATGCGTAGCGCTATATCGCTGGATCTGAAGCTTCTGGCGCAAGATGTAACGCCTAAGCGGGTTTTTCGCGCCATAGAAAATTTCGTTTTTGCACTCTACCTGGCTTTGTTGCGAGCGCTGCACCTCTGCTGCGGATATCCGCTCGCAAAAAATCGCCTCGCGTGCCTGCTTCGTAGGCTGCGAAAATAGCGCGTCGATCTGAGCTGCGCGCGTAATTACGAGCGATGTGCCGCGCCACTCGCTTATTTCGCTTTGCAGCCACGCATCCATCAGCACGACGTCGGTGCATTTGGCAAAAACGTCGGTGCAGGCGTTGCACGCAAGTGGGGTAAAAGCGCGCGAACTCCAGTACGCAAAGGCGCTACTACTGCGATCATCTATTGCCTCGCTGCCGTCTGCAGCGCGGAATTTAAAGCCAAAGCTCATCGCGCTTTTGCCCGCGATTTTATATCTGTAATTAACTGCCGCGAGCTGCTTACGCTCTTTAAACGCAAGATCTGCCAGCTTATGCGTAAAACCAGCACCCTTGCCCTGTCCGCAAACCAGCCCAATAATAAAGCTTATGCGGGATTTAAGGCGCTGATTTTTACTCGCAGCAAGCCTTAAGGCCTTGGCAAAACACGGCAGCGCGCTAATCGCGTATCTACCCTCACGGCGCGACATCTCCTTTAGCACTGCTTCAAGCGTGAGCGGATAGTAAGCGGACGAGCGCGCACGAGTAAGCTCATCGGCATTTTTTATCACGCTAAATTTAAATAGTGGCACGGAATTTTCGCCCGCATAATTTCGCGTGTTTTTAGAATTCTCGCAAGTAAAATTATGCGTTGATACGGAATTTTTACAAGAAGCTTTAGAATTCTGCGTGAAATTTTCATTTGTAAAATTCTGCGTGGAATTCTGCGTCAAATTTCCGCAAAAAGAATTTTGCGCACTCGTAAAATTTATAGAATCATCATCCGCCAAATTCTGCGTTAAATTCGGAATTGTGGAATTCTGTTCGGAATTTTTGGTTGCGGAATTTTGCAAATTCTGTGGCTGCGCTAAATTATTGCAGGCAGAAAAATCTCGCTTGGAATTTTGGGCTATAAAATCACCTTCGTCCGCGGGCACGACGCAAATCGCGTAATCAATGAGCCCGCGCGCAAAAAGCTCGCGAAAAATATAATCTCCCGCGCCGCCGCTTGCACTGCTTAGGCGCTGCGCTTCATCTTTTTTGTAGAATTTATAAGTGGCTAAAAACCTGCCAAAATCTGGGCTAAAGCTTTCCAGCTCTGAGTATGATTTAGAATTTAGCTCGTTTTCAAGCGTGTCTTTTTCGTAAAACGGGCAGACTTTTAGGCAGATGTCGCATTTGTCGCGGCACCCTTCGCCCTCCTCGGGCGCGTAAAATCCATTGCTCCCAAGCCGCATTTTTAGCACGCTAAAAGGGCAGCTGCTCGCGCAGACGCCGCAGCCGATACAGCGGTCTTTCGTAACTACTTCGCTAATTACATTAAAGCTCAAGCCCGCCTCCTTATCTTAGCTGCAATGCCACCAAAAATCGCGCGCTCATAGTCGTTCATCGCCCAAAAATACGCGCTTAGCACAAACATAGCCGAATAAAGCCCGCCGCAAATTAGCAAAAAGCTCACTCCGTGCAAGCCTAATGCGTAATTTATCGCTAGGCTTACTGCTATTGCGGGAGCAAATTTTACTACCATCGCGCCGATATTTCGCCAGAATTTAGCGATGTCAAGTCCGATTACACGAGCATAGTAGATATTCATCACGCAGATATTTAGCAAGGTGATCGCAAAAGCCGTGCCGCACGCAGCGCCCACGCCACCGTAAGCCTTAGCTAGCGGGATAGAAATAGCGATATTTACGAGCGTAACGCAAAACGCGGCGATTGAGCGAAATTTGACTTTGTTTTTTGCCTGAAGCACGGCTAGGCCTAAATTTTGAATCAACGGCACGCTTACTGGAAGCACCAAAATAAGCGCGATTGCGTATGAAATTTCATAATTTGCGCCAGCCCATAGCACGATAAATTCCCGCCCAAAAATCACCAAAAGCGACGCGATAAAAAATATCACGTAAAATTGCAGCCTGCCTATTTTGATAAATTCCGCGCTAAGCTCGGAATCGGTGGAGTTGGCAGAAACCATTTTGGCGATTTTAGGAAGCATTACGCCGCTAATGGTGAGCGAAAGCGTGACGAAAGTGGCATTTATCGTGCTTGCTACGGCATACGTGGAGACCGCCGTAGCGCCTGCTACCGCGCCTAAGATAAAATTATCGACATTCCAGTTTACTTGATCGACTACGATGCCTAAAAATATAAAAAACGAGTAGCCAAAAATTTGCTTAAGCGTGGAGGCGTCAAAATTTCGCACGCTTATCACGGGCGAGACTTTACGCTTACAGTAGATGAAATCTGCCGCGACGCAGATTAAATTTACCGCCGTAGCGATGATTACGATCGCGATAGCCTTATATCCCAAAAGTAGCGCAGGCACCGCAGCTAGCGGCAGAGCGATCGTACGAAAGATCCCAATTAGCTTGATAAATACGAAATTCTCATGCGCCGTAAGGATCGACGAATAGATGCTAAAAGGAAAGCTAATCGCTAAATTTGCAGTTAGCAGCATTAGCATAATGCGAATTTCACCCATCTCGCTAGCGCTTAGCTTAGCGCCAAAAATCGCGTGCAGATTAGCTAGCAGCGCAGCTCCTGCAATCACGATCACCGCGCTCATCACTAAATACACGCTAAAGATCGTGCCGTGCAGCTTATGCGTGCGCTCCACTTCGCCACTTGAGGCGTATTTGGCGGTATAGACCGTCACGGCGTTGCCAAAGCCTAAATCCAAAATCGCCAAATAGCCAATAACGCTGCTAGCTAAAGAATACAGCCCAAACTCGCTCTGCCCCAGCGCCCGCAGAAAAAACGGCGTATAAACCAAAGTAAGTATCGTAGAAACAAAGATATTCACATACGATAACACGACGCCGAGCTTACGCTGCGCGGCTTCGGGGGCGTTTAGAATTTTAAGCAAACAAGGCTTCCTTTTGCTCGCCGCTATTAAACGCGGCGGAGTAAAATTTTAAAATTTCAAATCGCACTTTCACGCTAGAACCTAAAGCTTCTTTTCCCAATTAAGCGCGCTTAGGATGATCTCATCCAGGCTCTCGTGCTCAGGCTGCCAAGAGGTTTTGGTGCGAATTTTATCCGCATTTGAGATGAGGCAGGCAGGATCGCCCGCTCTGCGCGGAGCGATCTGCACTTTAAAATCCACGCCGCTTACTTTTTTGGCTTCATTGACGACCTCTTTTACGCTAAAGCCCGTGCCGTAGCCTACGTTAAAGACCGCGCTATCGTTACTTTGCAGATAATCAAGCACCGCCAGATGCGCGCTTGCGAGGTCCTCTACGTGGATGTAGTCGCGTATGCAGGTACCGTCCTTGGTGTCGTAATTATCGCCAAAAATGCTCATCTTATCGCGCTTACCGACAATAGTTTGGGTTGCAACCTTGATAAGATGCGTCGCGTTCGGGTAGTTTTGCCCGATCGTGCCGTCGCTAGCCGCACCTGCGACGTTGAAGTAGCGCAAAATTCCATATTTAAAATTCGGATTTGCCGCCGCCGCGTCTTTTAGCACCCACTCGACCATCAGTTTGCTTCTGCCGTACGGATTGATCGGATTTTGCGGAGTTTCCTCGCTTACTTGCGGGATGTCGGGCTCGCCGTAGGTCGCCGCAGTGGAGCTAAAGATAAAGTCTTTCACGCCGTATTTGTTCGCAAGCGCGATCAAATTCATCGCGTTTGCGGTGTTGTTTAGATAGTATTTTAGCGGATTTTGCGTGCTTTCAAAAACCTCGATAAACGCCGCAAAGTGAATGATCGCGTCAAACTTTTCGCGCTTAAAAAGCTCCTCGATTGCAGGGATGTTTTCTAGGCTTTCCTGCACGAACTCAAACTCGCCCACGTCGCGAAGCGCCTCGATCGCTCGCATCGAGCCTTTGCAAAGATTATCCAGTATGACGACGTCGTGGCGGTTTGCCTCTAAAAGCGCCTTTGCGACATGGCTGCCGATGTATCCAGCGCCGCCTGTGATTAAAATTTTCATCTATTCTCCTTCGGATCAAATTTATCAAAATACGCGATTATAGCCCCTTAAATTAAATCGCCGGTCGCACGCGCAAAAATACGGGGAAGCGCGGCTTTTTCTCGCGGGTTAGGTTTTGGTATTGATAGGTGATGATCGTGCCCACCTTAGGCGGATTTTCCCGCATCTCGTCGCTAAAGCCCGTGCCTACTTTAAATTTCGCCCCGCTACGTAGATCCACGCAGCTAAGCGAGCCCATCTTGCCCTCGTTTTTGCCGTAGCCGGGGTTGATTTTTACGACCTTGCAATCGCTATCGTGCGTCTTTTTGTATTTTAAAATTTTATCGCTGCGCCCGCTCTCATAAAGCGCGTTTGGATCGCGCAGCACGACCCCCTCGCCGCCTGCTGCGATGACGCGATCGAAATACGCCTGCACGTCGGCGTGCGTACTTACCGGAGTTTGCTGCACGATGAGTAAATTTTGCGCACCGCTTGAGGCGATAAAATTTCTTAAAATTTCCATCTTCGCGCTTAGGTTTTTCTGCTCCTTCGGCAGGTCAAATGCGTAAAATTTTACCCTGCTCCACCGCTCATCGGGCACGCTAGAAGATACTATCGAGACGAGCTGTTCAAACTCTCCGCGCGCCGTGTATAGCTCGCCGTCGACGAAAAACGGCGGAAAGCCCGCGCTCCAGCCCTCGGGAGCGTTTATGATCTTGCCGCGCCTGGAGCGCAGATTTTTGCCGTCCCAGATCGCGCGCACGCCGTCTAGCTTCTCGCTAATCACCCAGCCCGTGATATTCATGCCAGGGACGTATTCTTTAAGCAGCATCGGTTTAAATTTAGCCTCATCCGCAACCGCGCCGCAGGCCAAAAATAGCGCACCCAAAACCGCGCCTTTTAAAATTTTAAAAATTTCACTTCGCATATGCCGCCAGTTCCTTTTCTATAAATTCGCAAAAAACGGGCGTGTAGCTCATGCACGCGCACTCTTTTTGCAAAAATTCTCCCATCACCGCGATATAATTCAAATAATCGTCCTTGGTGATCTTGCCGCGCAAAAGCTCGTATTTCAAAAACAGCCAGTAGGTGTTGAGTACGTCGGATCTGCAGTACTCGTCGATCTTGGCCTGCTCGCCGCCGTAATACAGCTGCAAGACCTGATCGCCGTGCACGTCGTATTTGCCCGGCAAGCCCACGCTAGCGCAGATATGATCGAGCTTGAGCCCGCGAACGGCGCCAAAATCGCTGATGTGATCGAGCAGATCCAGATGGAACCGCCCGTCGTAACGGCTGCGGTAGTTCTCCCATTTGCTCTTGTTGTTATCGCGATCGTTCGTCTCAAAATACGCTGCGGCGCTTAGATCATAGCACATCGCGCGCGCCATAATCATCGGCAGATCGAACCCGCGCCCGTTGAAGCTCACGAGCCGCGGATTAAAATCCTCGATAAAGGCTAGAAATTTTGCGATTTTATCGCGCTCGCTCTCGCCATCAAGCGTCGAGACGCGCAAAAATCTGCCGAATCCGTCCGCCATCACGGCGCTAATGCTAACGACGCGGTGGAAGCAGACGGGTAGGAACTCGCTGCCGGTTTTTTCTTTGAAAATCTCCATCGCCCTAAGCGAGAGCAATTTGTGGTTTAAAATTTTGCTTTTATCTGCATTAAAGATTGGTTGCTCGCCGTAAATTTTAAAATTTAGCGCGGGATCTTGCGCGGAATTTGAAGCGTGATTTTCGCTCTTTGAGCTTTGGGACGCAGAGCTTTGAGGCGCGGTATCATCGTAGGTTAAATTTAGCGACGCGGAATTTTTGAGCGCCGTATTTTGTAGAATAAAATTTTCGCTCGTAAAATTTCCCTGCGCGGGATTTTCAGCGGAATTTTCACTGGCGGAGCTTTGAAGCGCAGCGTCTTGCTGCGTAAAGCTTTGAGGCGCAGAATTTTGCTCGGAATTTTCAATTTTAGAATTCTGCTCTGCCGAATTTACAGCAAAATTTAAAGACGCGCTTTGCTTCTCGCCGCCGATCTTTTGCGAGACCCGCGTATCAAGAAGCTTTGCGAAGCTTTTTTTATCGAAAGGCTCGAAGCAGCCCGCGATCGCGTCCTCATCCAGCACCCGCACCAGCGCCGCTACGTCGGGGATCGTCTCGCAGTCGAATACGCAGATATAATCCTTTTTCATTAAGCTCCTTCCTGGCGGATTTTACCGCTTTTTTCAAAAACGGCTCTGAAACAATCCTCTATCTCCATGCCGTTTTTATGTACGCGCCTAATCGATCTCCTCGCTCATCCAAAGTTTTCATCGCCGCTTCCAATCTTAAAATTTTATGCTGCCGCATTTTCGCAGCAAAAAGGAGCGTATGCGGAGGCGCGGCAAATTTCGCTACCGCTCGCCGCGACGCAATTGCCGCGCGCAAAAGCGCGCCGGTCGTTAAATTTATCTTTCGATCAAGCGCTTGATACCCGGCAAAAGCTCGCCGGACGCCTCGCAAATCCTGCTTCGCAGCACGCTAAAATCGCCACAGTAATCGCCCAGAAGCTACAAAATATCGTCTCTGATGGCTTGCGAGCGCTCGCTCAGAAGCGGCTCCTGCAAAAGGGCGAAAATTTCGCTCTCATGCGCCAGCGTGCAGCCGTAGTAGGGATCAAGGTAGTAATCTAAACACAACAAAAGCGAGGCCTTTTCGGCCTCGTTATCACTTCGCAAAACGGCTGCGATGCCCTCTACGCTGCCCTCTGCTATCCGTCTATGACTATCGTCGTAAAAAACTGCGCGCGTCAAATTTTGCCTTTTTACGTGTCGTTTTACTCGGTCTTGGCCGCATCCCACGCAAAGATCGTCTTGCCCTCGGCGTCGGTCGCCACGTCGCCCATGCCCATGATGTTGTAGCCGCAGTCGACGTAATGCACCTCGCCTGTCACGCCGCTAGCTAGATCGCTGAGCAGGTACATCGCGCTGTTGCCGACGTCTTGAGTCGTGACATTGCGTTTGAGCGGCGCGTTGATCTCGTTGTAGCGTAAAATCATCCTAAAGTCGCCTATTCCGCTTGCGGCAAGCGTCTTGATCGGGCCCGCGCTGATAGCGTTTACGCGGATACCGCGCGCGCCAAGATCGTGAGCGAGGTAGCGCACTGAGCTTTCAAGAGCCGCTTTTGCGACGCCCATGACGTTGTAGTGAGGCACGAATTTTGGTCCGCCAAGATATGTGAGCGTGAGCACCGAGCCGCCCTCTTTTAGCACCGGCAGCACCGCGCGCGTGAGGCTTAGTAGCGAATACACGCTCGTGCCCATCGCGATATCAAAGGCCTCCTTGGTCGTGTTTACGAACTCGCCCTCTAACGCTTCTTTTGGCGCATAAGCTACCGCATGCACGACGAAATCTATCTCGCCTAGGTCTGCTTTGATACGATCCGCAAGACCGTCAAGGTGAGCAGGATTGTTTACGTCGAGCTCATAGACGAATTTGCTCCCAAACTCCTCCGCGATCGGTTCTACGCGTTTTTTTAGCGCGTCGTTTAGGTAGGTAAACGCCATTTGCGCACCCTGCTCGTGACAAGCTTCGGCGATGCCGTAAGCGATGGATTTGGCGTTAGCGACGCCGACGATGAGGCCCTTTTTTCCTTCTAAAATCATTATTTCTCCTTTAAAATTTGCTTGGCTTTTAAGCGTCTTTGAATGAGTTTTGATTTTGCTCCCTGCGACAGGCTACATGCCTAGTCTTGGTCGCAAAATCTGCAACAACATTCAAATCCATCTTAAAATCCTGCGCAATTTGACTTAAAATTCTACAAATTAAAATTCTCAAAATCTCGCGAAACGCCAAATTTTAAACGCAATTCGATAGCGGCAGTATCGCAAAGCTAGACTAGGCGACTTAAAATTTTGCGACGGGAGTTACCCTATTAGGTAATGACCGAGCAAAATTTTAAGGCAACGAAGTATAGCGATGCGAGACGACGCGTATAAGCTCCAAAAACTTCGATGCGTCCCAGCTCGCCGTCCCCACTAGCACCCCGTCGCAACCTCTTATCGCGCAAATTTTTGCGATATTTTCAGCATTCACGCTGCCGCCGTAAAGTAGCGGCGCGGGGCTTTTAGCACGCAAGAAATTTAGCATTCTTTCGATCTGCTCGCACTGCGCGCTTCTGCCCGTGCCGATCGCCCAGACAGGCTCGTAGGCTAGTACTAAATTTCGGTATTTCAGATCGATACCCTCAAGCTGCGCCGCTACGAAATCCTCGCTGCGATCTTGCGCGAATGCCGCCTCGTCCTCGCCGACGCAAAAGACGATGCGCCAGCCCTGCGCTACGGCAAAACTGAATTTCTCTCTTATCAGCTCCGCGCTCTCGCCCAAAATGGCGCGCCGCTCGCTGTGACCGATAAGAACGGTTTTGATGTCAAATTCCGCAAGCATATCGCCGCCGATCTCGCCCGTAAAGCTGCCGTGCGCGGCAGGATAGAAATTTTGCGCGCCTTGAGTAAAATTTTTCACTTTCGCGCAAAATGCGCTAGCGGGAGGAAAAACCAAAATTTCATTCTCGCGCGAAATTCCGCCCGCTAAGCCTTCATCTAAAGCTTTAGCGTACCGCTCAAAACTAGCGCGAGTATGGTTACATTTAAGATTCGCCGCTAGTATCATCGCAGCTCCGTTTTAGCAGTAAGCACTCGCACGCCCGGCAGCTCCTTGCCCTCGATGAGTTCTAAGCTCGCGCCGCCTCCGGTAGAAATAAAAGTCATATCATCGGCGTTGCCCGCGCGTTCGACGACATCTGCAGTATCGCCGCCGCCCACTACGGTCGTGGCGTCGCTATCTGCGATCGCGTGCGATATATGCAGGCTGCCGCGAGCGAATTTATCGATCTCAAAAACTCCCATCGGTCCGTTCCACCAGATCGTTTGCGCATCGTCTAGGGCTTCTTTAAAAAGCGCTACAGTTGCAGGTCCGATATCTAGTCCCATCCAATCGCTTGGAATTTCTTGGACGGTAACCTTTTTTGTAACGGCATCTTGCGAGCATTGCGGAGCTGCGACGGCATCGACGGGGATATAAATTTTAACCCCAAGCTCGCGAGCATTGCGGAGAATATTTTTTGCTTCCTCGATTAGATCCTCTTCGAGCAAAGATTTGCCGATGTCATATCCGACGGCTTTTAAAAACGTAAACGCCATGCCGCCGCCGATGATGAGCTTATCGACTTTAGGAAGTAAATTTTTAAGTGCCTGAAGCTTGCCGCTTACTTTGCTGCCGCCCGTTACGGCTACGAAAGGACGCGCAGGATCTTTAATAAGGTCTTTGGCGAATTTTATCTCTTTTAGCAGCAAAAATCCCGCCGCTTTGTGTGCCTCATCGTAGAATTTCGTAATCGCTTCTACCGAAGCATGCGCGCGGTGGCATACGCCAAAAGCGTCGTTGATATAAAATTCCGCGTAGCTCGCAAGCCTCTTAGCTAGTGCTTCGTCATTTTTGCTCTCGCCCTTTTCGAAGCGCAGATTATCTAGTAGAAGCACTTCGCCCTTTTTAAGCGAATTTACCGCAGCTCCAGCTTCCTCGCCCGCGACATCAGAGACAAATTTTATCTCGCGCTCCAAAAGCCTAGATAGCCTCTTTACCACAGGCTTTAGGCTAAGTCTTTCTTCGTATCCGTTTTTCGGGCGTCCTAAGTGGCTGGCTAAAATTACCGCGCAGCCCTCGTCTAAGCAATATTTAATCGTAGGGATAGACGAACGGATGCGACGATCGTCCGTAATATTGCAAAACTCATCCATCGGCACGTTAAAATCGCACCTGATAAAAACGCGCGCGCCGTCTTTAAATTTCAAATCTTTAATCGAAAGAATTTCGCCCATCTTATTTCCTTCTTTTTGCCGCATATAGGGCTAAATCGATAAGGCGCTCACTATATCCCCACTCGTTGTCATACCAGCTCATCACTTTTATTAGATTGCCGTCAATTACCTGCGTGCAGTCGCTAGCTACGATGCTGGAGTATTCTGAAGTACAAAAATCGCTGCTGACACGGTTATCGTCGTCTACGAGCAAAATTCCTTTCATCTCTTTAGCAGCATAGCGGCGGAAAATTTCATTTAGCTCCTCGGCACTCGTCTGCTTGCGCGTTAGCACCGTTAGATCAACCATCGAAACGTTAGCCACCGGCACGCGTACAGATTTTCCGTGCATCTTACCGCTTAGCTGCGGAAGTACCTTACTAATCGCTTTTGCCGCGCCCGTCGTAGTCGGAGCGATATTAAGAGCAGCAGCGCGTGAACGGCGAAAGTCCTTAGCTTTTACATCGACTAGGCTCTGTCCGTGCGTATAGGCATGAATCGACGTCATAAGACCCTTTTCGATACCAAGCTCGTCGTCTAGAATTTTTGCAATCGGAGCTAGGCCGTTAGTAGTGCAGCTAGCGTTTGAGATGACGCGCTGTCCTGCATAAGCGCCCTCATTAACGCCGATTACGAAAGTAGGCGTATCATCCTTGGCAGGTGCGCTCATTACGACTACGCCGATACCGTTATCTATGAACGGCTTGCATTTTTCGCTCGTTAAAAACGCACCAGTACATTCAAGCACAGCTTCTGCACCATCGCCCGCAAAATCAAGCTCCGCAGGCTCTCTGGTGGAATAGACGCGGATTTTTTTGTCGTCTACGGCTATGCATTCGTCGCTTAGAATTTCTACTTTTTTACGAAACTCGCCGTGAACGGTGTCGTATTGAAGCAGGTATCTCGTAAGCTCGCGCTTAGCGGTATCGTTGATCGCCACAAGCTCCACATCGTCCCTGCTTAGCGCAATTCTAGCCGCGCACCTACCGATCCTTCCAAAGCCGTTAATTGCGATTTTTACTGCCATAATGTTCTCCTTATTTGGGATGTTTTCAGCTGGAATTTTACTAAATTTGGGTTAATCTTTGATTAAATAAAAAGTCGCGAAATCTAGGATTTACTTTTTGGCTATATAATTCGCGAACTTTTTTTAAAGGAGAAAAAATGAGACGAATTGTATTCTCGTCATTAGCGGCAATCGCGCTTTTAAGCGGATGCAACCAACCTAAGGCCGATACGGCTCCACAGCAAAAACAAGAGTCTGTAGCGCACACGATCGTATTTCTACTCGGAGATACCGGAGATAAGCGCATCAGCCTTAGCTCGAACGATATGTTCGCAACGGGCGTGTTAACCGACGAAAAAGGCAAAAAGCATAATCTCAAACGCGCGGCTTCCGCAAGCGGCATAATGCTTACGAACGACGAAGGTATCGAGCTTCTTTTCAAACGCGGAGAGGGAGTGTATACACCGGGAAAAGGCAAGAAGGATATTCCGGTAACCTACACCGAGCACGAGCACAAAAGCGGCGAAATGATGTAGCCGCGGCGGGGTTAAATTTAAGCGCCCGCAAAAGCGAATTAAATTTAACCCCTCGTTTCTGCTTCTTTATCCATAGCGAAATTTAACCCTCGTTTCGACCTCTTTGATCTGCGCTAAAATTTAACCTTTTATTTTTGCTTCTTTCATCTACGCAAATTTAGCTTTTTTTGTAAATTTGAGCTTGCGCACACCAAAAGCAAGCTCCGCAAGCCCAGCATCCCAAATTTTACAAAATCTCCATTTACTTTGTGCTTTGGCGACGATTTTGGATTTCAACCGAATTTTACTAGGATTTTGCTAAACTGCGCGGAAATTTTAGCATGCCGGTGCAAATACGGCGCAAAATAGATCATTTAGCGAGATTGCCGCATGGATAGCATTAAATTTTACCTAAACGATTACGAGATGAACGGCGAGGGCCTTACCGAAGTCGTCGTTACGATAAACGGCGAGCCTCTGCTTGAGCTGATTAAGCGGCGCGAGCAAGGCTTTGCGGCGAAAGAGGGGCAAGCTAGCATCGCAGGAGGCTACGCCTACTTAAGCTTGATCGATTTTGAGGAACTATTTTTACGTGCAGCGCTTGAGGCTGATTTGGCGCAAGATGAGCGGGACGTCGTACTACTGGGCTGTCCGTGCGGGATCTGGAGCTGCTGGTATCTCGCGCTTAAGATTAAATTTGAAACAGAGACGGTTAAGCTATACGACTTTACAAACCCGCGCCGCAAAAATTGGCGGTATGGACTTGAGTTTAAATTTGACCGCGTGAGCTTTGTGAGCGAAATTTCTAAAATCGCCTCTTTTAATAAGCTCTAAAATTTAGATCTAATTTAGGAAATTTTAACGGCACGCTCGAAACTGCGCCGAAACAAACTTACCTTTTCCTCGGCAAAATTTAGCTTTAAAGCGGAATGGCTGCCTCGCAAGCTCATAAGATTAAAATTTTCGCCTCGCCGCTGCGCAAAACATCCAGCAAAATATCATAAAATTTACCCAGTCTTAGCTTTAAAACTCCGCCCCTTTTGATGACGACGAAAACCTGTCCGCCTCGCTCGCCAAGCGCGTCGTAGAGCGCATCTAAATTCGCGACGTATTCGGGCTTGAAATTTAGCGCTGCGGCAAACAGCGCGAAAATTTGATCTTTGCGTCTGATCTTTGCGCCGTCGATGATGATCTTTGCGCCGCGGCACGTTTTAAAATTTAAACTCATTGCACGCGCTCAAAGCTTTCATAATGATCGGCGGTGTAAAAGATCAGCCCGTCGTTTGAAAATATCAGCCGCTTTGCGCCGCGCGGACCGCCGCGATACTCGATGTCGCATTCGCGCCAGATCCGCCTCTTTTTATCAGGCAGTCTGCGCTCAAAATTACCGAAGCGATCGCCGCCGATGCTCTTGCCGCGCGCGTATCGCCACAGATCGCCGCCCTGCCAGCCAAGCTCGCCCGCCTGCTTTTTCGTGATAAAATTTTGCGGCAAAGTGCCCGTGCGGCGGATATGGGCGCTCACGCACTCCCTGCTTATGCAGGGCTCGTCTGAGGGCTGATTTTTAGAGTTTGCGGCGGGATTTTGCGAGTTTGAAGCTTCGTAATCTGCGCTGCGCCGCCTGTGGATATCCGCCTCATCTTTAGAATTTACCGCAGCGTGCTCGTTTACTTGCGGATGAGATTTTAAATCTCCTAGATCTGCTCCGCCGTCTGCGCTTCTTGCGCCGCGCTCATCTTTTGCGTCGGCGCCGCTTGCAGGATTTTGCGAGCTTGAAATTTTACGATCGGTGCTGCTTTTGATATCTTGCGCGCCGCTTTTACGAGAGGCGGCATCCAGGGTTTTGGAAGTAAAAACGCTCTCATCTTTAGCCGCGGAGCCGCGCGAATTGGAGATAAAATTTAGCGCCAAAAGAAGCGCTGTGAAAATTGCGAGCGGGATCAGCTTTTTTGCCACCGCTAACCTCTTTTACGCGTGGCGAAGCGAAAATACGCGACGATTATCGCGGCGATCGCGGCCAAAATTAGCGGCGCGATCCACGGAGCTTCTTTTATCCGCTCGTAAAGCCCGCGCACGAAATCGCCCGCGTAGTAGCTCAGTAGCCCCACCACAAGCGCCCAAATGAGCGAGCTTACGGCATTGATGACGCTAAATTTTAAAAACGAATATTTTGTGATGCCGATCGCGATCGGCACGAGGGTTTTGAGACCGTAGATAAATTTTTTAATCAAAATGATGCGGTCGCCGTATTTACGAAATAAAATCTGCGCCAGAGCAAGGTTGCGGCGCTGTTTGCGCAGATATGGCATGATCTCTTTTTTATTATAGCGGCTTACTAAAAACAGCCCCGAATCGCCTATGAAGTTCGATATGCAGGCGATTACGATGCATAAAACGATATTGAGCTCGCCGGCCGAGCTTAGCACGCCCGCTGCCGCAAGCGCCAAAAATCCTCCGCCCAGCGAATACAAAAACAGTATCAAATACCCCCACGTATGGAGGTTTGCAAACATCGATTCCATCGAATCCTTTCATTAGATCGTATAAAATTCTATAAATTTTGACTAAAGCAGCTTTAAAATTCGGCGCGAAAACTTCACTCCAACGTCCCACGACGCCACTTGATTTTGCTGCGACATTAAATTTAAAATTCCGCGCAGCTGTAGCAAAATACAAAATTTCACCGCAAAATATTAAGCGAAATTTTAAAATAAAATTTCTAGACATCAAGCAAAATCTCCGCAAAATTTAGTGGTAAAATTTTGCAATTCTAAATTTAACGACAAAATTTTGACTTCTTTAGAATTCAAGGTAACTTTTGAATTACACAGGATCTACGCGATATCCTCAAATGCCTCCCACCCCGCGAATTGCAATAAAATTACGCGCCTAAGTCCATTATTATGCGGAAATTACGCGAGCAAAATTCCAAGCCGCTAATAAAACGCCCATAAAGCAAAATTTTTTGCTAAGCTATGCGCCTTAGCGTCTTTAGCTAAATTTTACTCATCTGCGCCGATTACTCGCATCAAAAGCGCATAGCCCTCAGTATTTGGATCAAAAGCGCGGTCATTTTTGGTCTCCAGCACCGAGCCGCCCAGGCTCACACCAGCGAATAATCCGCCCTTGTTCGTAAAGACGTACATATCTTGATTTAGCACATCTAAAGAGCCAGAATCGGCGCTGTAGTTACCTGCAACTGCCGTCGCATCGCCCGAAAGCGTGATTTGGGAATTTCGCATTTTTTGGATTACATCGTCATGCATTACGAAAATAACTAGATAATTATCCTCATAGCCTATCTGAAGTCCTACGCTGGCGCTGCTGATCTCAGCGCCGCTTACGCTATGCGCGCCGTCGTTATTATAGATAATGATCCCCTCGCCATACATTCCGCCTATGATGAAGCCCAACTTCTTGACGCTCGGAAATATCACTATCGCGCGGGCTTGCTGCGCTAGGTATTTGTATTGCGCATTCGTGCGCATCACCGACGAATAAGCGCTCGCGCTATCAATGATGAGCTCATCCTCGGCAAATGCCGCGCTAAAAAGCAAAAATAAAGCGATTATAAATTTTTTCATTTCATACTCCTTATTTGGCTATCTCGACCGCGCGTAGCTCGCGTATGACATTGACCTTAATCTCACCTGGGAATTGAACCTTATCTTGGATATCCGAAGCGATCTCTTTAGCCACCAAAACCGCCTCGTCGTCGTTCATAAGCTTGGCGTTTGCGATGACGCGGATCTCGCGACCTGCGTTGATCGCATAGGCTTGTTTAACGCCCGTTTTACTCATCGCGATCGCTTCGATGTCGCTAACGCGCTTTAGATAGCTTTCTAGCACCTCTCGTCTGGCGCCCGGGCGCGCGGCACTTAGGGCGTCTGCGGCACAGACTGCGGCGCTTTCTACGCTGGTGGCCTCCTCGTGGCCGTGGTGGGCGTAGATCGCGTTTATAACTACCGGATGCTCTTTATAGCGGCGGCAAACTTCGGCACCCAGATCCACGTGCGAGCCCTCGTACTCGTGAGTTAGCGCCTTGCCGATGTCGTGAAGTAGGCCTGCTCGCTTGGCTAGCTTTTGATCTCCGCCCGTTTCTGCGGCGATGATACCCGCAAGATGTGCCACCTCAAGGCTGTGCGCAAGGGCGTTTTGACCGTAGCTGGCGCGAAATTTAAGCTTGCCGATAAGTTTTAAAATTTCGGGATGAATTTTGCTAAGACCTAGATCCATTACGATATTTTCGCCCTCTTCGGCGATACTAGCTTCAAATTCATCGCTCACTTTTTTGTAGATATCCTCGATGCGCGCAGGCTGAATTCTGCCGTCCTCAATAAGCGTTTCGATAACGCGAACGGCGATGGCGCGACGGTATAGATTGTGCGAGCTTACGATGATCGCATTCGGGGTATCGTCGATGATGACGTCCACGCCAAGAGTCATCTCAAGCGCCTTTATATTGCGCCCCTCTTTGCCGATGATGCGGCCTTTAAGCTCGTCATTTTTGATATTTACGACGTTGATAAGTCGCTCTGCCGCAAATTCGCCCGCAAAGCGCGACGTAGCCTGTGCCAAAATATAATTCGCCTTTTTTCGCGCCTCTTTTTTGGCTTCCTCTTCATATTTTCGCACGATGTGAGCGATGTCGGTGCGGCTTTGCTCCTCAACCTTCTTAAGCACCTGCGCCCGCGCTTCATCCTGCGTAAAACCCGCCACGCGCTCCAAAACTTTAAGCGCTTCGGCTAGCTTCTCTTCATAGCTTTTCTTTAAATTTGAACCCTCTTCGTAGAGGAATTTCGCCTCTTTTTTGGCACTTTCGAGCTCTTTTTTGCTGTCTTTTAAAATCTCTTGCTCGGTTAGAAGCGCGTGCTCCTTTTTGCCGAGCTCGTCAAATTTAACGTTAAATTCCTTCTGTAGTTTGCTTGCTTTATCTTCGTATTTTTTCTTCGCTTCAAACTCAGCTTCCTGCACCGAAATTTTAGAATTTCGCAAGATGCCCTCGGCTTCAAATTCTATAGCTTTAGCTTTAGCTTTGGCTTGTTCGACGAAGAAATCGTAATTGGCGTTATTGATCTTTCTAGCTACTAAGTATCCTATGCCAGCGCCCACCGCAAGAGCGCACAAGGCGATTAAAATCTCTATCATACTTTCCTCTTTTTAGGTAATTTTGGCTCGGAGTTATGTAAAAATCGCCCTTTACGTCGTGATCAAGCGATAAAATTTCGCTGCAAAAGCAGTCTTTTATACTCACGAACGCGATTGCGGGCTTAAGCTTCAGACCTGAAAAAAACATATCGTAAAATCCTTTCCCATGTCCTATTCTAGCCATTGCGCCATCCACTCCGATAGCTGGAACCACGGCTAGATCGACCTTTTTAAAATACCCGTTTTGCGGAAGCGTCTGTCGCAACCCAAAGCGCGAAATTTTAAAAGGCTGGCGCAATCTTACCATTTTTAAGCTAATATCCACCATAAACGGAACGTAAAATTCGCAGCTTTTTGATAGCTTTTTTCTTAAAATCAAAACGTTCGGCTCGTAGCTCATCGGCAAAAATATCAAAATTTTACGCGCTTTTAAAAATTTTATCAGCCGCTCCAGCCGCCATAAAAGTGCGTAATGCTCGCATCTAGCCGCGCGCGCGGCGTGAGATTTTAGACGCGATTTGCAAATTGCTCTAAATTCATTCTTTTGCATAGCTTAAGCCTTTTATAAAATTTTAACGCTTATTTTAGCTAGTTTTTGTATAATCTTGCGATTAAATTTTAAGGTTTATTATGAAATTTCGTTTTTTTCTAGCGCTTTTTACGGCTGTTTTGTTTCTTGCGGGTTGCGGCGATGATGAGGATAAAAAATCAAGCGATACCCCGACCGAGGCCAACGCCACGCAGCCGCAGTCCGAAACCGAAGCCGTGATCCAGGTCGATTATACCGCTCCTTTTACACTTCAGCTAAGTAACGGCAAAATTTTAAATATGCAAAAGACAAAGCAGGGTTTTCGAATCGATAATAACTCCACCGTGACGCTATTTGCATTTTTTACGCCGTGGTGCGACGCCTGCGCCGTGCAGGTAAGCGCACTAAATGCCGCCAAACAAGCCTACTCTGGCAAGCTTGACATAATCGGCGTAATGATCGGTGATGCAAATTTAGACGATGCAAAAAATTACGCAAGCGCACACGAAGTAAATTACGCGATCGCTTACGGCGAAGGGACGGACTTTTTTACAAAGGCGCTAGGCGGCATAAACGAAGTGCCGTATATGGCGATCTACGACGAAAAGGGCGAGTTTAGCGCGCAATATTTCGGGCTGATGCCGGAAGAAATTTTAATGACCGAATTGGAGAAATTTTTTTGATGTTCGAATTTTTTAAAAAAGGGCTTAGCAGGACCATAGACGCGATGCGAGGCGCGAAAAGCGAAGATAAAATTTCAAAAGAAATTTTAGAAGAGATGCTGCTTGAAGCCGACGTAGGCTACGAACTCGTGGAGGAAATTTTAGAAAAACTACCCGCAAAAAAACTGGTCGCGAAAGATGATCTCAAGGGCGTTTTAAAGAGCTATTTCGATTACGAGATTGCTAAAGCCGCAGATGAGAAGCCGTTCGTAGAGCTCATCATCGGCGTAAACGGCGCGGGCAAGACCACGACGACCGCAAAGCTTGCAAATTTATATAAAAATAGCGGCCAGAGCGTGATTTTAGGTGCATGCGACACCTTTCGCGCGGGCGCGGTCGAGCAATTAAAAAAATGGGCGCAGATCCTAAATCTACCGATCGTAGCGACCGCACAAGGGCACGATCCCGCTGCCGTGGCGTTTGACACCGTAAGCTCGGCAAGTGCCAAAAACATCGATCGCGTCCTGATCGACACCGCCGGACGTCTTCAAAATCAGAAAAATTTAGCCGCGGAACTAGAGAAGATCGTGCGCATCTGCGACCGCGCAAAAAGCGGCGCGCCGCACCGCAAGATCATCGTGCTCGACGCCACTCAGGGCAATCACAGCGTCGCGCAAGCTAGGGCGTTCAATGAGATCGTAAGGCTCGACGGCATCATCATCACGAAGCTCGACGGCACGCCCAAAGGCGGCGCGCTTTTCGCCATAGCGCGCGAGCTGCAGCTGCCGATACTTTTCGTCGGCGTGGGCGAGCGGATGGAGGATTTAGCGGAATTTAACTCGGATCAGTTCGTAGAAACGCTGGTGGATGGGATTTACGCTTAAACTCTGCGTGTCTGCGTAAATTTACATATTCTCGCCAAACAAGCTTAAATTTTACGCGCCGAAATGCTCGGCAAATTTTGCCGCTCGATTATCTTAGAATAAATTTTACTTAGAATTTTACGATTTTCGTTTTAGAATTTTACAAAATTTTTACTCACGTGCACTGCATGAAAAACCCGCTCACCCGCGTCCATTCGCACCAAAACACGTAAAATCCCGCTGCCATCAGCAAAGCAGCGCGCTCATAAGAATTCTTCAATGATTTCGAGGTGCTTAAATTTCACGGTTATCCTCTGCCCGCTACCGCACCCGCTTCAACGCCCCCCACGCCGACACCGCATGGCAACGCAGCCTGCCGGGCAAAATCCTCACCCGCAGCCTGAAAATCGCCGACCGCATCCTCCCCCTTGCGGATCATGAGGTCCAGACCTTTTAAAATTTCCTTTCCCTCAAC
>NZ_CALKTL010000079.1 GCF_937997405.1 uncultured Campylobacter sp.
CCCCCCAGAGGAACATTTTAGGATTTTTCATTTCATTCTCCTTGTTTGAAATTTATCGGTATTTTACTATCCGTTTACTTTAAAAATTTTAAATTGCGTGCGGCCGCGCCGTTTTAACGCGGCTATTTAAAATTCCGCTTTTAAAATTTGCTCACTCTTTTTGAAATTTCGTTTTAAAATTTTACTAGCGCGACGGAATTTTACAGAGCGGAATTCTGCGGGATAAAGCAAAATTCCGCCGGACAGGATTCCGCATCTCTGCGGAATTCGGAAGCGGAAGGCAAAAGCGAAATTTAAAAATTTACAGAGCTACTCCTCTATCTTTTTACCTGCAAATCGTACAAGAGCCCACGTAACGGCAAGCCCCATCGGCAGCGCGATCCAGACGCTAAGCCCTAGTGCTACGGGCAGATAGCCTGCCACCACGGCGACCGCTCCGACGGATAGAGCGTAAGGCATCTGCGTCTTTACGTGCTCGATATGATCGCAGCCCGCGCCCATCGACGAAAGGATCGTGGTATCCGAAATCGGCGAGCAGTGATCGCCGAAAATCGCGCCCGTAAGCACGCCCGAGATATTTACGACCATATAGGCGTGAAGCGCATCGCCCGAAAGCCCGTGGGCAAGTCCCACGGCGTTTGCCAAAGGTATGGCAAGCGGCATTAGAATTCCCATCGTGCCGTAGCTCGTGCCCGTCGAAAAGCTAATGAACGAGCCTAGCACGAAAATCGCTACCGGAAGCAAGAATTTCGGCGTATTTTGGCTTAGCATATCGACCAGATAGCGCGACGTGCCGAGCTCTTTGATGACTGAGCTGAGCGACCAGGCAAGCAGCAAGATCACGATCGTAACGATCATCGTCTTCCACCCCTTGATCCACGTAGAGATCGCCTCTCTGACGTTAAAAATTTTGCGGTAAACGCCCATAAATATAGACACGACCGTAGCAAGAAGCGCCGCTTGAAAAAGCGCGACCGACGAGTTTGCGTTGCCAAACGTCGCCTGAAGCGTCGTAAAGCTTAGCGGAGCGGCTTTTGCGGCTGCTAGAGCGTCGCCCTCAAGCTTGCTTAGCCCGCTAAAATAAAAGCTCGCAAACGCGCCGCAGATTAGCACTATAAGCGGGATAACGGCGTTTGAAGCCTGCGGCTTGATCCCCTCTTTGGGCTCTAGCGTTTTATCTTCTAGCTCGGCGATGTTAGAATTTTTAGAGTGGATTTCGCCCGTCGCTGCGCGCCTTTCGGCAGAGAGCATCGGCCCGAAATCCCTGCGCATGAACGCCACGTAAACTACGAAAGCAAGCATAAAAAGATTGTAGAAGCGGTACGGCATGGTTTGCACGAAGATCGAGAAGGCGTTTACGTTTTGTACGCCGATCTGATCATATCCCGCTCTTATCAAAGAGACCTCAAGACCTACCCAGGTAGAAATTAGCGCGATACCCGCAATCGGCGCGGCGGTAGCGTCGATGATGAAAGCGAGCTTTTCGCGGCTGACTCTAAATTTATCGGTGATCGGCCGCATGACAGGGCCTACGATCAGAGCATTTGCGTAGTCGTCGAAAAATACGAAAAGACCCATAACCCACGTCGAAATTTGCGCCGAGATACCCGTTTTTAGCGCGCTTGCTAATCCAAAGCGCCACGGCTTTCGTGCCGCCCGTCCTGCTAATCAGCGCGACTACGCCGCCGATACAAAGCACCTGCAAAAGCACGCCCGCGTTGCCTTTGCTAGCCATCGAGCCCACCACGCGCGAGACCAGATCCGTAAAGCTGCCCACAAGCGCGGAGATCGGATTGTCATTAACGACTGCTAGCATATAGGTGCCGCTAAAAACGCCGATGAAAAGCGATAAAATCACCTCTTTGGTGATAAATGCAAGCGCGATCGCCACGACGGGCGGCACCAGCGTCCAGATACCGAAAAGCTCGGCATTATGCTGCCTAGTTGCGTCATCCACCGCAAACGCGGCAACCGATAAAAACATTAGTAATATAATTTTTTTCATTTTCTCGCCTTAAAATTTAATGCTTCTCGATAAAAAGCCCAGCCCAGCTCTGCTGCGTCGCCATCGCCTCTACGATGTTGATATTTACTCGGTGCGGCATCGCTAGGCAGCTTAGCACGATCTGCGCGATATCCTCGGGCAGGATCGCATCGACCCCCTCATACACGGCCGCAGCGCGCGCTACGTCGCCCTTAAAGCGCACCTCGCTAAACTCGCTCTTACAGATTCCCGGCGCGATTTCCGTCACGCGGATGCCCGTGCCGCGCAGGTCGTTGCGGATATTGCGGCTAAACTGCTTGATAAACGCC
>NZ_CALKTL010000080.1 GCF_937997405.1 uncultured Campylobacter sp.
ACTTCAGCGAAGATCAGATCTATCGCATCGACCATTACTTGGGCGCGGAGGTCGAGGTGCAAAAAGTAGGCGGCGGCACGCTTAGCTGCTGCGGCGAGCCGATGAAATGTATAACTGAGGATCTGACGCAGGTAAATTTGATGAAGGCGTTCGCAGGCGAGTCGCAAGCGCGCAACAAATATGATCTTTACGGCGATTTGGCCAAAGAGGCGGGCTTTCACGCCATTGCGCGACATTTTTACGAGGCTGCCGAAAATGAAAAATGGCACGCCAGAGCCGAGCTAAAGGCGCATCACGCGGCCGCAGGCATTCCGCTTGATAAAATGGATAAAAATCTGCTCGATGCCGCCGCCGGCGAGCGCTACGAGCACGAGAGCATGTATCCGAGCTTCGCTAAAATCGCGACCGAAGAGGGTAAAAAAGAGGTAGCGCGCCTTTTTAACGCTATCGGCAAGGTCGAGCAGGAGCACGAGCGCGAATACAACGAGCTTCAAAAGATCCTGCTAGAAGAGGGTTTTTTCGAGAGCTTTGATGAGGAAGTTTGGGTGTGCGAGGTCTGCGGCCACGTTCATCGCGGCAAGAAAGCCCCAGGCGCCTGTCCGCTCTGCAAGGCTCCGCGCGAGTATTTCAAAAAACAAAGGCTTGTTTAATTTTGATGCTTGCGGCACGGCGTTTTTGCGATAGCTTTTGAAGCCGTCGCAAATCTCGTTTATTGTCGCAAGCCGATCGCTTAAATCTTGGCTTAAAATTTTGCGCGAGATTTCGTCTTTTTGCTCCTTTTTGCCGCGGGACTCCGTGGCTAGACGAAATCTCGGGCTAAATTTATTTAGCCTAAACTCCTTTTCTTATCCCCCTAAGAAATGAAATCCTGCTCGCAAGAGCGGGATTTCTGTCGTAAAATAAATCTAAAATGATCATGCCGATGGATTTTGTATCTTTAAATTTTTATTATAAATTCCTATATGATTCTTGCGCTGTTTACGAAGTAAGCTTCGCATCGGTAAATTTCGCAGCAAACTTTGGTGGCAGAATCTTTTGTGTCTTTAATTTTAAGGCGAATACGGTGCGATGAGAATTTGAAAGCAAATCAAACTATAAAATTTCGAGGGTTTAAATTTTAAATCAGAAATTCCATCCTTACGGAATTTGCAGATAAATTTTATATCCGCTACCTCTTAATATGTCGATTATCTTTTGCTTATAAAATCCTCGGATGAAATACCGTATCGTCAAAATTTAAATGAAATTTTATACTAAATTTATCTGGAATTTTAGGCAAAATCGTATGAGAAAATTTAAAAAGTAAAATTTATTCTATACTCCAAAAGAGTAAAATTCTAGTTTTTTTGCAATCAAGCTCTAAGGCTCGCGCGTTAATTTTAAATTTTGCCGAGTTAAATTCTAAAGCTCGCAAGGTAAAATTTTTAGGTTCTGTTATGCTAGTATGAAAAACAAATTTCAGAATTTTTCAAAATAAAATTCTGAAATTCTTGTAAAATATTCCATAAAAACGATTTTAAAGCCGTCTCAAAACGAAATTCAAAAAATCTTGCTCAAGCAAGCCTCGCAACGCCGCAAATTTTAAAATTTCACTCCTCGAATTCCTCCGCGACCTTCGCCGCAAGGCGCAGTTTGTCGCTGTCGAAGTGGGTGTAGATGCGCGAAGTATTTAGGCTCGCGTGGCCGAGGGCTTCTTGGACGAGCACGAGGTCCTTTTGCTTTTTGTAAAGCATCGTCGCGAAGGTATGGCGCAGCATGTGAGCGCCGTTTTTTTCCTTGCGGATGCCCGCGCTCATTAAAATTTTCTCCACGATGCCGCTGACATAGGCCTGAGTAAGCGGCGCGCCGTTTTTGGTGACGAAAAGATAGCCCTCTTTGTTTGCAAAGTTCGTCTCCAGCGCGTTTAGATGCTCCTCGATCAGGTGGCGCTTGATCATTACGATGCGGTATTTATTGCCCTTGCCGCGGATTCGGATGACGAAAAGATCGCCCTCGGGCGCGATATCTTTGCGCTTGAGATTTATCGCTTCGCCCACGCGGATGCCCGTATAGACGATGATTTTTACGATTAGGCGGTTGCGATGGGCAAAGGAGCGAAACTCGCTTAGATTTATCGCGTCCAAAAACCGCTTCAGCTCCTCCTCGCTCATAAACTCCGGAAGCTTCGTGCCGCGGCTGCCGCTAATGCCGCCCCAATACTTAAGCTCGATGCCGAAGTTGTGCGAGGTACCGTCCTGCTCGTTTTGGCGGTCGATGAAGCCGAAAAAATTTATCAGCGCGATGCGGTAGTTTTTTTTGCTCGCATCGCTTAGCCCGCCCGTAATCGAGGCTAAAATTTCGCTCAAAAGCTCCTCGTCGATATTTTTCATACTCTCAAGGCCGTACTGCATGATCGCTTCGTAAAATTTTTTAAGCGGATTGAAGTAAGTGTTAATGCCCGTAAGGCCTGCATTTCGCGCATCTTTTGCGAGCCGCTCGAGTTCATTGATGTTTGCTACCTCGTGATTTAGCGCCAGGCTCGCGCGGCGAAACAGCGCGTCGTTTTTCAGCTCCTTATTCGATAGCGCGCTTAGCTTATAGCGCACGAATTTTACGAGCCAAAACAGCAGCGATTTTTCAAAGCTATCCTTGTAATCAAGCGGGAATTTCATTTGCTCTCCTCGCTGTCGCCGAAGATCACGAAAGGCAGCATCAGCGTGTTTTTGATAAGATTATACGGCGTTTTTAGCACGTCGGTCGCAACGCCGGTCGAGTAGGTAGGCTTTTTCGTCGTGCCGCGAATCTCGATGATCGTGGAGATCGTGTTGTTTTCGCCCAAGATGATATGATTTAGCAGCGGGATTTTTGAGATTATCGAGCTTGCGTCTTTTAGGTATTTAAGCTCTAGATCGATATTTAGCGCGCCGCTTTTCATATCAACTTCGCCGTTACCCGCGATGTCTGCGCTACTGCCGGTAAAGTTCATTGCGTTTATGTAAATTTTATCGCCGCTGCGGCGAAAGTAAATCTTGCCCTTCTGCACGCTAAAGCCGCGATCGTTGAAATCGGGCGTCTTAAACGTAAGTAGCGAGGGCACGGAGTTTATAAAGCTAAGCAGCCTTTGATAGATGATGTAGTCCTTCAGATAGGTGTTTTGCACGTTGATCTCGCCGCGGTAGTTGCGCGGATCGATGCCGCTTGCTTTCAGCGTAAATACCCCTCCGTCGAAGCTCTGCGAGCCCAGGAATTGATTAAGCGCCTCGCCGCTGATGTTTTGCGCAAAAATTTGAAGCAAACTCTTTTTAAAGATCAACTTCACGTCGCCGCGTTTAAAGCTTGCGTTCAGGTTCATATTTTTGCCGTCCAGCACGCCGTTAAAGTGCGTAAATTTAAGCGTCTTATTAAGATCGGATAGCACGATGGAAGAGTTTTGCCCGCTGAAATTTATCGGCGAGCGCTC
Organism: uncultured Campylobacter sp.; assembly: GCF_937997405.1. Taxonomy (GTDB): domain Bacteria; phylum Campylobacterota; class Campylobacteria; order Campylobacterales; family Campylobacteraceae; genus Campylobacter_B. Next base: position 3,440 of record NZ_CALKTL010000080.1, read on the forward strand.
CTTTGTGCCGTTATTAAACTCACTAGTTTGCACGCTCGTATTGATCGCGACGTCCACGTCTTTTAAAGAGACGAAGTTGCCGCCTTTGTTGATTTTGAGAGAAATTTTACCGCTTCCGCTAGAGCCTTCCAGATCGCCCCCGCGCACTCGAAGCGCGAAAGAGTCGTTTTTATAATGGCTTCCGTCCTTGTTCAGCAGACCGAAATCAAAGATGAGATTGTTGCTGCTGATATCTAAGTTTGTAAAATCGCTAGTTAAAATTTTAAGATCTCCGCCGCTAATGCCCGCGTTTTTAAGCGTCTTAGAAAAGGGCAAAATTCCGCTAATATCTGGCGAGCTAATCTCGATCCGCTCGCCGAAGCTCATCTTTGCGCCTAAAAATTGCGAGCTCAGCACCGGCGCTTTGCCGCTAAAATCAAGGCTTATATTATCTCGCGCGTCGCCAAATTTTAAAATTTCTTTGCCGTTCGGGGAGAGATTGAAGCTATGAATAACGCCGTTAAATTTAGCTTTGCGCGTGGCGATGTCGATGCTGCCGCTTGCCGTGGCGTTAAAAATTTCATTTTGCAGATTCGCATCTTTGATATCGATCTTTTTTTCTGTGATATGCACCCGCGCGGCTTTGGAGTGAAATTTTGCTTTAGAGATCATCAGATCGGCATCTTTTAGCGTCACGTTCGCATCGACCTTGGCGCTTTCCTTTTCGACGTCTACGTCTATCAGCACGCGCGCATCGATCCCGCCACCTAGCGGATATACGGGCTCATCTATGCCGTAGCTTTGCAGGATCGCTATAAGGTCCTTGCCCAAGCTCTCCTTGGTCCGCAGATCCAGATATACGACCGGCTTCTCTTCAAAAAGCCCGCCGATACGTACGCCGCTTCCCTCCAGGCTTTTGCCTTTAAATTTAGGCTCATTTAGCGTGAAGCTTAGATAATCGTTTTTAAGCGTGATGTTTGCGTCTTTCACCGTTACGGCTTCGATTTGCGGCTGAAATTTTATCGTAAGATCCTGCGCGTAAGCCGTGGCGCTGACGTTTTCGGCGACCGGGCGCGGATCTTTCAAATCGATCTTCGCGCGGAGGTTTTCGATGTAGTAGTTTTTTGCGACCGCCTTGCCGTAGATCCACTCGTTCGCAAGAGGATTTAGCCCCGTTAGCGCGCCTAGCTCATTCATAAAATTTTTCAGACTCAAGGCCGAGGCGCGATTTATCTCGATATTTAGCTCCGAGCCGATATTGTGCACGTCAAGCTCGCCCGCGATCTCGTGCGAAGCGAAGGCGCCGTTAAAATCATACGTATCGGCTTTGAAATTTGCTCGCGCCGTGCCGTGCAGAGTGAGATTAAAATCATTTAGCTTAAGCTCGATGGGATCAAAGCTCAGCCCGTCTGCGCCAGGCGTGATCTTTGAGCTTAGCCTAAAAAACCGCGTGTCGGCGTAAAAAACGTCGCTTTTGTATTTTAGTTTCAGGCTTTCGCCTTTTATTTTCATATTGTCTACGTCGATCTCTTCGAAAAAGGAGTTGATGAGCGAGATTTTTTTGCTAAATTCTAAAATTTTCTCGCTTTGCGTGCGCAGATCGGTGGAATTTTGCTCTAAATTTTGTGTATTGTTTTGCGTAATTTCAAGATTTTTTATACGCAGCACGAGACCTTTATTTAGCTTTAGATAAAACCCCTCAAGCTTTGCAAAGCTCACGTCCAGCTGCGAAATCGCAATACCGTGTTTTAGGCCTACCGCGCAGATTATAAAAAGTATAGTAAGAGTAAGAAAAAATCTAGCTAAAAATTTATACATCATCGTCCCATTAAAAAGCTACGCCCAAAATCAAATCGGGCGTGCCGAAAAACTGCGCTTATAATATGAAATTTATTCAAAATTTTGGCTTATTTGCCTATAATTTCAGCTAAATTTTGAAAGGAACGCATGAAATTCTTTATAAAGCTCATCAAAGCTGCGTGCATTTGTATCGAGCTTGCGGCTATCTTCCTTTTGGCCGTAGGCTTTGATCTACACGAGCGCGTCGGCAACGCGAAAACCGTGCAGATAGGCCAGGGCAGCTCAACGAAAATTTTATCGCAACTCTCAAAGAGCTATCCTAAATTTACGAAATTTGACGCGAGGCTGCTTTCTTTTTACGGCGGCGCAAAAACCGGCGAGCTGGAGCTTAGCGGCGAAAATTTGCCCAAATATCAATTTTTGTATGAGCTAAGCGTCGCAAAACCCGTGATGAACGAGATCAAGCTGATCCCGGGAGAGACTACGATCGTGTTTTTAAAACAGCTGGCGAAAGATCGCGGGCTAAGCTTTAGCGAGCTTGAGCGCGAATACAACGCCACGGCGCCGTTTTACGAGGGCTTTTTGGTGCCTGAAACCTATAAAATTAGCAAAAACGAAAGCGAAAAAAATATCATCGATCACCTCATCTCAAGCGCACAAAAATTCCACGAAGACTTGTCGCGCGAACTTAGCGGCGACTATAACGCCACGGCGTGGAAGCAGGTGCTGATCAAGGCCTCGGTCATTCAAAAAGAGGCCGCAAACACAGATGAAATGCCCCTCGTAGCCTCCGTCATCGACAACCGCTTAGCCAAAAATATGCGCCTTCAGATGGACGGTACGCTGAATTACGGCGAGTTTTCGCACGTCAAGATCACTCCGCAGCGCATCCGCACCGACACCAGCCACTACAACACCTACCTCAACGACGGACTTCCGAAAGAACCGGTATGCGTGGTCTCTCGCGATGCGATACGCGCCGTTTTCGCGCCCGCAAAGAGCGAATACCTCTATTTTATGCGAAATAAAAAAACGGGACTTCACGATTTTGCGCGCACGCAAGCCGAGCACGAGCGCAACGTAAAGGCGCAGAGGTAAAATTTAAGGCCGTTTCGGCATTAAATTTAAAAACGAGATTTCGTCTTTAAATTTTAAAATTTAACCCGCAGTTATAAAAATGCGGGCTGATATTTAGGAGATAACAATGAAAATAGCGATATTCGGCGCGGGAAACATCGGTGCGGCGGTAGCAAACGATCTTATCGTAAGCGATTCTTTGAGCCAAAAGATAGATAGCATCGCGCTTGTGGATACGGTAGAGCAGATCGCGCGCGGCAAGGCACTCGATCTTGCCCATACGGCGGCTGTTTACGAGCGCGACCTGCGCATAAGCGGCAGCACGGAGCCCGGCGACATAGCGGAGGCAGGCATCGTCGTGATTACCGCAGGGCGCGCAAGAAAGGCGGGGCAGAGCAGGGAGGAGTTGTTTGGCGCAAACGCCGCTATCGTCGCGCAATGCGCACGAGATGCCGCAAAATACGCGCCTAGCTCCATCATCATCGTCGTTACCAACCCGCTTGATATGATGGTTTATGCGGCGCTGCAGGCTAGCGGGTTTGCAAAAGAGCGCGTCATCGGCATGGCGGGCGAGCTAGACGGCGCGCGGCTTAAATTTGAACTCGCGCGCGCAAGCGGTAAGGAAATTTCATCGATGAGAAGCGCGATCGTAGGCCCGCATAGCGAAGAGATGATCGCGCTTAAAAACGAGCTGGGATTTGAAATTTCAGATGAAATTTTTGATCGTGCGGTGCAAAATACCAAACGCGCCGGCGCGCAGATCGGCGAGCTGCTTGGCATGTC
>NZ_CALKTL010000081.1 GCF_937997405.1 uncultured Campylobacter sp.
TAATATTAGTAAAGCAAATTAAAATTTTTATAATTAAGAGGTAGGATGATGTTAAAACAAATTTTAAATGTAGCGTTAGCATATGTTGGGGTTATTGTCGGTGCTGGATTATCGTCCGGTCAGGATCTGATGCAATATTTCGTCAGTTTTGGCAAATGGGGTATTCTTGGAGCCGTTATTCTTGGTATTCTCAATGCCGTCTTTGGTAAAATCATTATTACATTCGGTAGTTATTTTAGATCCAATGATCACTTTGAAGTTCTTTCACAAATTGCTGGATCTATCACTAATAAAATTCTTGATATTTCTTTAATTATTTGCTGTTTTGTGGTAGGTTTTGTCATGATTGCCGGGGCTGGATCAAATCTTAATCAGCAATTTGGCATGCCATTCTGGTCAGGAGCACTCCTATGTGCCGTATTGATAATCCTTGTTAGCTTTCTTAATTTTGAAAAAATCACGAATGTGATCGGAATATTTACGCCTATTATTTTTATCATGATTATGATTATGGCAGTGTATACCTTTGCAAGTCAACGTTTTGATTTTAAAGAATTAGAAACAATTGCAAATACAATCTCTACTCCAATGCCAAATATCTGGTTTTCTGTTCTGAATTATTTTTCGCTCTGCGTTATGACAGGTGTATCAATGGCTTTTGTATTAGGGGGATCCATTATGAGGATTGGTGTAGCAGAAAAAGGTGGTACTTTGGGTGGATTTATAATCGGTATTATCATCACAGTTACAACCTGTATCTTATATGCAAATGTAAAACTTGCAACGACTGTTGATATTCCTATGTTGGCTATTGCCAAACAGATTCATCCTGCATTTGCGTTTGTGTATGCACTTGTTATCTTCGGCTTGATCTTTAATACTGCTTTCAGTTTATTCTATGCCTTAGCAAAACGTTTCTCATCTAATCAATCAAAACGTTTTTATCCAATTATGATTGGCACCGTAGTTGTAGGGTATATATTATCCTTTATGGGCTTTAAAAAATTAGTATCGATTATGTATCCAATTCTAGGTTATATTGGTTTTATAATGTTGATGGTATTACTAATTGGGTGGATCAAAGAGAGGTCAAATGTTAGAGATGAGAAGTTTTTGCGTCGCAAGATGATTCGGTTGATCACAAAAAAATATGATGATGAACAGGAATATACGAAGGCAGATAAAGAAAAATTTCAGAAGCTGGGTGAGGATTCAATAGTTGATACTAAAAGTATTAAAAGCGATATCAAAGATCTTGTCAAAGAGCAGTTCAATGATGATAACAAATAAATAAAGTTCAAAAAAATAAAGAAAGAACGATTATTTGAATTGGTTGAATTTTAAAGGGCGGTAAAGGATTTCGCTTGAAATAAAAAGAGCTCGGGAAACCTTGATTAGTCTAATTTAATATAATGATTTTAAAAAGATTAAATCAAACATATTTTCTGTTCTTTATCGTAAAAATTTCAAAATAAAAGCAACTATGAATTTAAAAAGGACAAAGATGGATCGCAAAAATGAGCCTGTAAATTTCAGATCCGCAGATGATGAGATGTTTGCGTTTTTATCGAGCTTGGGCGATTGCTGGCAAGTAAGCGAGGGCGGAGCGCGCTTTATAGAGGAAAATTTCACCTTCATCGGCTCCAAGCCCGTCTTGCGGGATTTAAAAGATTACGCGACCGCGGACTGCCTGAGCTTTGCCGGTGCCAGAAGCTTCATAGATGCAAACCCCGCGGTAAAAGCGAGGATTTTAGGCGGCGAAATCTGCTATTTGGGCGATAGTTTAACGAGCGCCGAGGTTAAATTTGCGCCTGAATATTTTTACGATTTTTTGAAATTTATAATGGAGCAGGTCCCCGAACACCACTATTTTTTCAGTCCTACCGCGCGCTGGCTTCTGCTGGTTGCGATGGAGAAATGCGTGGAATTTGCGAAATTTAGCCGCCTTTGCCGCGCAAGTTTCGGACTGGCTGCGGCCTGCTACGGCACAGCAAAAAGATCGGTTGAAATTTATCGGCTGCAAAGATCGTGCCGCAGTGACGCAAAATTTAAACGAGCGCCCCGTTCGCGAACTAGCCCTTGCCTAGCTTGATACGTGCCCTAAAATCGGGCATGATCTGCGCGATGAGCGCGTAAAAATCCGCTCCGTGATTTGCATGGATGAGGTGCGCGAGCTCATGCAGCACGACGTATTCGACGAAGCGCGGATCCCGCTCTATCAGGCTTAGCGAGAAGTTGAGATAGCCCTTGGCGTGGTTACAGCTACCCCAGCGCGTCTGCATTTTGCGCACCCGTACCCGCGCGATCTTGCGGCCTATCCGTGGGGAAAGCTTCGCGATATAGCGCAGATAAAGCTCAAGCGCAAAGGCCTTTTTAAACGCCGCAAACTCGCCCTCGCTCTCGCAAAAGATCACGTCTCGTGACATAAAAATTTTATCTTTAAATTTAGAGCTTTGGATAAAATTTTTGATCGTAAAATTGGGCTCGTAGCACTCCTCCGCTTGCGCGCTTTGCGATACATTTTGCGGCACGTTTTCGCTCGCGGATTTTGAAGTTCTTTCGTTCACGGCGGGTTTAAATTTTAAAATTCCGTCTCCTGCGGCAGGATTAAATTTTAAAATTTCGCCGCAGGATTGTTCAACGCCGTTTTGCTCTAGCACTTCTGTCTGGATACAACTCGATTTTAAAAACCCCTCGCCCGCTAAATTTTGTGCGCCGTCGCGATTTAAATTTTGCCCCCCCGCGCCCAAAGCATTTGAGTGAAATTTTAAATTTTCGCCGCCTTCCAGGCTTGCGTCCTCTCGCGCGAGATTAAATTCCAAATCTGCGTCCGCTGCGCCATTTTGCACTGCGGTATTTATAAACCCGCCGTTTTGCCGCATTTTGCTCTGTTGCGCTAGCCCCTGCGCCGCATCGCCAGGTAGGTCAAATTTCAAATTTTCGCTCGCCGCGCCATTTTGCGAGGTGTGCCCGCCCGAGTGAAATTTTAAAATTTCACTTGCCGTGCCGCCGCCCGCACCGTAATTCATGCCGCCCGTGCCGTTATTTGGGCTGCCGCCCACATAGCCGCCTGTACTGCTACCGCTTATGCCTGCGCCGCTTTGTAAATGAGCTGAATTTACGCTGCCCGCGTGACTATTCGTATCGTCATTCGCCCAGTTCACCCAGCCTCGCGTGCCGCCATTGTCTAAATTTTTATTCGCGCCGCAGTTTGTACTGAGCTCAGCCTCGCGGCTAAATTTCAGCTTGTAAATTTTGCCTAAAATTCTAACCTCGTCGCTTGCTAAAAGTTTGCTTTGCAGTCGCGCTAGCGTTTGGCGGATCCAGCTTTCGTGCTTCAGGATGAAGTCTTTCGCTTGCGCCGCGGTGTAGGAGCGCGGCACGCTCACGCTGATCTCGCAGTCCTTGCTAATGCGGATGCGCGCGTATTTCATCCGCTTAAAACGCAGACTTATCGGCAAGCCTAGCAAATTTAGACTAACTTTTTGCTCTGCCATTTTTTACTTATCCATCGCGCCGTATTCGCGCTACCGCGTAGCCACTCGTCGCAGAAAAACCCGATCCAAACGCCCAAAATTCCATACCCCAGATGAATGCCCAAAAACCAGCCCACGGGGATTGAGACGCCCCACATAAAGATCACGCCCATCGCAAAGGGAAACCTTGCGTCGCCGCTTGCGCGCAGGGCGTTTACGAATACGATATTAAGCGTCCGTCCGAACTCAAGTCCCAGCGTGAGGTAAAAAAGCGGCCGCATGACCTGCTTGTGCGCCTCGTTTAAGCTCAACATCTCCATGATCTGCTCGCGCGCTAAAAACACTATCGCGACGAAAAGCGCCGTCGCTCCAAGCCCAAAGCGCAGCGCGGTAAAAGTGTGCCGGTACGCCTCCTGCGGCTTGGCAGCGCCTACGAGGCGGCCTACGATCACTTCGTTTGCCATACTGATCGCGCTTCCGCCGAAGAAGATGAATGATGAAATTTGAAAATAGATCGTCTGTACGGTAAGGCTCGCCTCGCCCATGCTCGCTACGAAGGCGAAAGCGACTAGATATTGCACGATCCACAGCATGTTTTCGCCCGCGCTCGGAAGCCCTACGGATAAAATTTTGCGCAGCGTGGCGAACTGAATCTTTAAAAACATCGTTAGGTAAAATTTTATCTTTAGCACCTTCGTGATGATGAGAAAGAATAAAAATACGCCGATCATGCGCCCCGCGATGGTGCTCACGCCAATGCCCTCAAGCCCGTAGTACGGCAGTCCGAACGGCCTAAATAGCACGACGTAGTTGCCCGTGAGCGTTACTAGATTCATCACCACGGAGACTGCGATGATGAAATTTGCGTATCCGTAGACGCGCACGATGGCGCTAAGCACGATCGCGACGGCGTCTATTGCAAAGACGATGCTGATGACCTTAAGATAGATCGTGCTTTCGCTCAAAAGCTCGGCAGGCACTTGCAGCGCGTGCAGCAAAAACGGCGCGCAGCTAAAGACGAAAACGCCGCTGCAAAGCCCCACTAGCGCGTTGAACGCGATGCTTGTGTGGATCGCGCGCATGGCTAGGACTTTGTTTTTCGCCCCCAGCGCCTGCGCTACGAGCACAGAGCAGCCTACGGCCAGAAAGCCGAAAACGGTGATGAAGAGCAAAAATATCTCGTTGCCCGCCCCCAGCGCGCCCACTAGCGAGACGTCCACGCGTGAGATCATGTAGGTGTTGATAAACGTAGTCACGAGGCGCAAAAACATATCGACGTAGATTGCGAGCGAGAGCCTTAGCAGCGAGATTTCTTTCATATTTTGCCTTTATTTGGGGGAAATTGTAGCCGAAAATTCTTTTAGGTTTGCTTTTGCGTAGGGGGGGCGAGCGGAGTTGTTTTCGCACGCTGCGCGTAGAATTGAAATTTACGGCGCCGTGCGCGAATATGCGGTGATTTAGTGCGGATGAGCGGTTGATTTTCTTTGGCGCTGTAGCAGCGGCGAATGAGCGGTTTTAATAAATGGAGCGCGGAATTTAAACGCGGATGTTTTTAAATAAACATCAAGTTATCTCAATAAATTTTGCTTAAATATCGCCAGGATAACGATCGTATCGTCGGGTTCGTCTATTAGATACGGGATTACGAAACCCTTAAATATGAAATCTCTAATTTTATTATCGTCAAAGCTTTTTGATCTACGAAATTTATACGGCATAAAGCCAAGCTTGCCTGCTCGCGCAAAAAGTTCGTTTTTAAAATTTTCTATCGCATCCTCTGAGCGCTCTGCGATAAATTCTACGATCTTGCTAAGCTGCGCGCGAAATCTTTTAGACTGGATTATTTTCAATTTTTCCAGCCCTTGCCTAGCTTCTCAAAGCCGCTTAGATCGCCGTTTGCGTATGATTTTAAGTCCGCATCCATTCCGTTTTTTATCTCGTCGTAACTTTCGTCGGATTTAAACTCCGATAGAATCGTTTCTA